>DDEJ01000142.1:47813-49598 GCA_002336405.1 Rhodobacteraceae bacterium UBA1957 | reverse complement strand
TTTTTTGCCTTGGCCGCTTTGATCCCGCCCAGCGCCTGTTTGATCAAAGCCTTAATCTGTTTGCGGCTTTTCTCGGTCAACATATTATTTTTACCATATTCCACTTTGCCATTAACGATCATCTCGGCGAGATCGGCTTCCGACATGCCCGCAGACGCCAATTCGTCTAAAATCAAAGATTTCTGCTTATCGTTGCGATATTTAATCCCGTCAGCCATGCTGGCTCTCCTTCGCGCTGTGATTTTAAACTTATCTAGTCTGCTTACCGCAGAGGAACAAGTCGAGACATTGACGCAAGCCCCGAGATCAACCAAACAGCAGCTAAAGAGCAGGATTTGCCAAGGCTAGGATGTAAGATATGGGCTGGAAAACACTAGACGATATGGATCTTGACGACAAAAGGGTGCTGGTTCGGGTCGATATAAACGTGCCAATGCAAGACGGTGTAGTCAGCGATGACACCCGAATCATTCGTATTGTGCCAACAGTTCGGGACATTCTTGCCGCCGGTGGCATACCGGTCTTACTGGCCCATTTCGGACGTCCAAAAGGCCAGCGTCGGCCCGAGTTCAGTCTGCAACCGCTGGTCGTCTGCCTTGAACAGGCGCTTGGAACACCCGTGATGTTTGCCGCAGACTGCATTGGCGCAGGCCCGGCCGCAGCCCTGCAGGCCCTGCCAAAGGGTGAAGTGCTGCTGCTCGAAAATACCCGCTATCACGCCGCCGAAGAGGCCAATGACCCGGGGTTTGCCGCGCAGATAGCCAAGCTTGGCGACATTTATTGCAACGATGCTTTTTCGGCCGCGCACCGCGCCCATGCGAGCACAGAGGCGCTGGCGCGTGTGCTGCCATCCTGCGCCGGTCGCCTGATGGCGGCAGAACTGGACGCGCTCGAGACCGCTTTGGGCGCCCCCAAGCATCCGGTTGTTGCGGTGGTGGGGGGGGCAAAGGTCTCAACCAAACTGGCGCTGCTCAGCAACTTGGTCACCAAGGTTGATCATCTGGTCATTGGCGGCGGTATGGCAAACACGTTTCTTGCGGCCCAGGGTCATTCGGTCGGCACATCATTAGCAGAACACGATATGACCGACACGGCCAGTGATATTCTGGCGCGCGCCACAGCGACGGGCTGTGAAATTATCCTGCCCAGCGACGTGGTTGTCGCCCGGGAATTTGCAGCCAATGCCCCGCATCAAACAGTTGCGATCAACCTTTGTCCGGCCGATGGCATGATCCTCGATGCAGGGGCACAAACAGTTGCGCGGATCACCGATTGTTTTTCCACTGCTAAAACTCTGATATGGAATGGACCTTTGGGTGCCTTCGAACTTGAACCTTTTGACACAGCCACCAACGCCGCAGCGCGCCAGGCGGCCAACTTAACCAAGGCCGGGGGTTTGGTGTCGGTCGCCGGGGGCGGCGATACTGTGGCGGCCCTAAATAAAGCAGGCGTTGCAGACACATTCAGCTACCTGTCCACCGCCGGTGGCGCATTTTTGGAATGGATGGAGGGCAAAACCCTGCCCGGTGTAGCCGCGCTGCAAAGTAGACTTCCGCACCAGTGAAAAGCCAAACGTCAACAGGCCAAATTATTGTAAAATCTTTTTGCCACAAAATACCCAATAGATGTTAGCGCAAACACAATTGAAACTGTAAAACACCTCGCTTAGAGCCAAGGCAGTCGCGTTCAATCATGGGCGCAAGGCTGCGCCATTTATCCAAATGGCAGGTATCGGATTACGGGCAGAGGCGGCCGGAAATATGAGAAACACCAAGCAAAGACACA
>DDEJ01000142.1:40965-47397 GCA_002336405.1 Rhodobacteraceae bacterium UBA1957 | reverse complement strand
CCCCACCGATTACAGTGGTGAGACAGAGATGTTTGATCTGGTCCACGATATGCGTGCGCGGATTGTGCAATCAACAGCCTTCTCAACGGATCACATTGTCGGTGCTATCCTATTCGAACAAACCATGGACCGTTTGATAGGAGGTCAGCCTGCCGCTGATTATCTGTGGCAAAATCGCGGCGTTGTTCCCTTTCTAAAAGTCGACAAAGGTCTTGCCGCAAAGGCCGGTGGGATGAGCCTAATGAAACCCATAGACGGGCTAGATGCGCTGTTACAACGCGCGGTTGAGGCGAATATTTTTGGCACAAAAATGCGCTCGTTGATCGAGAGCGCCTCAAAAAGTGGTATCGAAGCAGTGGTCGCGCAACAATTTGAGGTGGCAAAGAAAATCCTTGAGCACGGTCTGGTCCCGATCATCGAGCCCGAGATCAACATTGCCATCGCCGACAAAGCCGCCGCCGAAGATCTGCTGCTGCAGACCATCACCCGCCATCTTGAGGCCGTCCCTGCAGATCAAAAAATCATGTTAAAGCTGACCCTGCCCGACACCGCCAATCACTATGCCCCACTCGTGGCCCATGATAGTGTGTTGCGGGTGGTGGCCCTATCCGGCGGCTATGACCGCAAGACTGCGACCCAGAGGCTGGCCCAAAACACCGGTGTAATCGCCAGTTTTTCGCGCGCGCTAACCGAAGGTCTTTCCGCTCAGCAAAACGACAGTGCCTTTGATGCCGCACTCGGTCAGGCCGTCTTGGACATATACCATGCCTCAGTTGCGGGCTGAATAAAGCGGATGCAGCCAGACGCTGAGCTCACTCTAATGTAAAATTTATTCACTTTTGGGATTCACAAACCGAATCACCTGTGCAATCATATACTCAAGGCTCTTTAGCGGGTCGTATTGAGGCAGTAGATGACCACGCGTAATACCAAAAAGCCCCTTGGCGTCTTAACGTTTTTTGTGGTCGCTTCAGGGCTGGCTCTGTATTTCACGTTTGCTGCTGTTCAGGGTGACTATGGGCTGTTTCGTCGTGCAGAGATTGAACAAAAAACCCGCAAGTTAACCGCAGAACTGACCAAGACCAACGCCGAGATCAAACAGATGGAAAACCTGACGCGCCGGCTGTCAGACCGCTATCTAGATCTGGATTTGCTTGACGAGCAAGCGCGCCGTATTCTGGGTGTTATCCGTCCAGACGAAATTGTCATTCGCTAGCCCGCAGAGGTTTCAAAACGACGACTTTTATAGCAGCAAAGCGCGCTGGGTGAAGCGCCCGCTCCACACAGCGACAGCCCGCCATCACAGACACTGTGACGCCAGCTGTATCTCAAAGCTAGTTTCCTCGAAATCTAGGGGGCAAATACGTCCGTCAAAAATTTCTCTCGTCATTCTGCCCAATATCCTTTATTAAAATAGTTTAACGCTAAACTACTTTCAGAAAAAGGCGAGAAAAGCCCATGGCAACCCGGAAAACCGCGGCAAAACCAAATGTTTCTGCCGAAGAGCTGAAACAACATTATCACAACATGTTACTGATCAGACGATTCGAAGAAAAAGCAGGCCAACTTTATGGCATGGGCCTCATCGGCGGATTTTGTCACTTATACATCGGGCAGGAAGCTGTTGTTGTTGGCCTTGAGGCTGCCGCAGAGGAGGGCGACAAGCGCGTCACCTCCTATCGCGATCACGGCCATATGCTGGCCTGCGGCATGAACCCGGACGGGGTTATGGCGGAATTGACCGGACGGATAGGTGGTTATTCCAAAGGTAAAGGCGGCTCCATGCATATGTTCAGCAAGGAAAAGCACTTTTATGGCGGGCACGGCATTGTCGCAGCACAGGTACCCATCGGCGCAGGTTTGGCGTTTTCGGACAAATATAATGGTACGGACCGCGTGACTTTTGCCTACTTCGGCGATGGGGCTGCCAACCAAGGTCAGGTTTATGAAACCTTCAATATGGCAGCGCTTTGGAAATTGCCGGTCATCTTCGTGATAGAAAACAATCAATATGCCATGGGCACTGCGCAAAAACGCTCAACTTCGTCGCCAGATATCTACACCCGTGGCGAAGCTTTTGGCATTGCAGGTCAAGCGGTTGACGGCATGAACGTACTTGAGGTCAAAGCCGCTGGTGAATTGGCTGTCAAACATTGCCGCGCTGGTAAAGGGCCGTTTATCCTCGAAGTTAAAACCTACCGCTATCGGGGCCATTCAATGTCGGATCCAGCAAAATATCGCACCCGCGAAGAAGTTCAGAAAATGCGCGAAGAACGCGACCCTATTGAATATGTGCGCTCGCTGTTGCTGACCGGCAAGCACGCCACCGAAGAAGATTTAAAGTCCATCGATAAAGGCATCAAAAAAGTTGTCAACGCATCGACAGACTTCGCCAAAGAAAGTCCCGAGCCGGATCTCTCCGAGCTCTGGACCGATATTTACGCTCAGGCATAAGGACAGACATTATGGCAACCGAAATTCTGATGCCCGCGCTCTCGCCAACCATGGAAGAAGGCACCTTGACACAATGGCTCGTCAAAGAGGGCGACAGCGTCGCTTCGGGTGATATTCTGGCAGAAATTGAAACTGACAAGGCCACTATGGAATTCGAGGCCGTAGATGAAGGCGTGATCGGCAAGCTGCTGGTCAGCGCCGGCAGCGAAGGCATCAAGGTCAATACGCCTATTGCCCTTTTATTGGAAGACGGCGAAAGCGCGACCGACACCAATGACCAAGTAGCCTCGGCGCCTGAACCTGCCACCACTGAGACCGCAAAAGACCGTTCAGACGACACCTCGAGTGCCGCGTCTACCGTCGCGGCCACTGTTGCTGTCGCAGCGCACAAGATGGCACCAGAGTGGCCAGAAGGCACCAAGATCCGTCAGCAAACCGTGCGGGAAGCCCTGCGCGATGCCATGGCCGAAGAAATGCGCACAGACCCCAAGGTGTTACTGATGGGGGAAGAGGTCGCCGAATATCAGGGCGCTTATAAAGTATCGCAAGGTCTGCTGGATGAATTTGGCGAAAAACGCATTATAGATACGCCCATTACCGAACACGGCTTTGCGGGCATCGCAGTTGGCGCGGCGTTTGGCGGGTTGCGCCCGATTGTCGAGTTCATGACGTTTAACTTTGCCATGCAAGCCATGGATCAAATTGTAAACTCCGCCGCCAAAACGCTGTATATGTCCGGTGGACAGATGGGCGCTCCGATGGTGTTTCGTGGACCAAACGGCGCTGCGGCCCGTGTCGGCGCACAGCATTCACAGGATTTTGCAGCCTGGTTTTCCGCCATTCCGGGATTGAAAGTGGCGATGCCCTATTCTGCCTCCGATGCCAAAGGATTGTTGAAATCAGCGATCCGTGATCCCAACCCAGTGATCTTTTTAGAAAACGAAATTCTCTATGGGCGCAGCTTTGATATGCCAGTGCTTGAAGATTACACCGTGCCATTTGGCAAGGCGCGGATCTGGCGCGAAGGCAGAGATGTGACGCTGGTCAGTTTCGGAATTGGCATGCAATATGCGCTTGAAGCCGCCGAAACACTGGCCGCAGAGGGCGTCAGCGCTGAAGTCGTCGATCTGCGCACCCTGCGCCCGATTGATTACGACACGGTATTGGCCTCAGTGCGAAAAACCAACCGGTGCGTGACCATCGAAGAGGGCTTTCCCGTCGGCTCTATCGGCAATCACCTCTCGGCAACGATCATGGAACAGGCCTTTGACTATCTCGATGCCCCGGTGATCAATTGCACTGGCAAGGATGTGCCTATGCCCTATGCGGCCAACTTAGAAAAACACGCGTTGTTGACCACCCAAGAGGTGATCGAGGCCGTGCGCAAAGTAACCTACAGGTAAGGAAGACAGAGCTATGCCAATTGAAATTCTCATGCCTGCGCTGTCACCGACAATGGAACAGGGATCGCTGACAAAGTGGTTGGTCAAAGAGGGCGACATCGTCGCCTCTGGCGACCTGTTGGCAGAGATTGAAACCGATAAGGCGACAATGGAATTTGAAGCCGTCGATGAAGGCGTCATCGGTAAAATTTTGATCCCCGAGGGCAGCCAAGACGTCGCCGTTAATACCCCAATCGCCATCTTACTGGATGAAGGTGAAACCGCAGATGGGCCAGATCAGCCGGCCCCTGCCCCTGCCCCAACAAGTGCCGTCCCCCCCCAAGCAGAGGCCCCAAGCGACGACAAACCGGCCACTGCGGAGCAAAGCACCCCAGCAACCGCATCGGCAGCACCTTTCCGGCAACCCAATGCGCAAGCTGATCGCGTCTTTGCAACGCCTCTGGCCCGCCGCATCGCTGCGGATAAGGGTTTAAATTTGAAAGAAATAACCGGATCAGGTCCAAAAGGCCGCATCGTAAAAGCCGATGTCGAACACGCGACTGCAGCAGCTCTGGCACCTGCGACCAATACTTCCTCAACAACCTCATCTTCTGAAAAAATTGCGATTTCCAGCGGTCTTACGACAGAGACCGTGCTTAAAATGTATCAAGATCGCGCCTTTGAAGAGATCAAGCTAGATGGCATGCGCAAGATAATCGCCGCCCGTCTGACTGAGGCCAAGCAGACAATTCCGCATTTTTACTTGCGCCGCGATATTCAGCTCGATACCCTGCTGGCGCTGCGCAGTGAGTTAAACAGCCAGCTTGCTGTCCGCGACGTCAAGCTATCAGTTAATGACTTCATCATTAAGGCCGCGGCCTTGGCGCTCCAGTCTGTGCCTGCGGCCAATGCCGTCTGGGCCGGCGACCGGGTGCTGCAACTCAAACCCTCTGACATCGCCGTCGCCGTCGCCGTCGAGGGCGGTTTGTTTACGCCAGTGCTCAAAGATGCCGATAGCAAGTCTCTGTCGACCCTCTCTGCACAGATGAAAGACATGGCCGCCCGGGCACGGGGTAAAAAACTGGCGCCGCATGAATATCAAGGCGGCAGTTTTGCCATCTCAAACCTTGGCATGTTCGGGGTTGATAATTTCGATGCGGTAATCAACCCGCCGCACGGCGCCATCTTGGCGGTAGGCGCGGGCAAAAAACGCCCCGTGGTCGCGCCCGATGGCAGTTTGGGCGTTGCCACTGTCATGTCGGTCACAATGTCAGTTGATCACCGAGCGATTGACGGGGCATTGGGTGCACAATTGCTGCAAGCGATAGTCGACAACCTCGAGAACCCACTCACCATGCTGGTATAGTGCCAGTCAGCGGTCTGGAAATTTAGTGTTAGCAATAATCCTTTGAAAAACGGCCTGCCAACGTCTGCGTGAGCTAGGCAGGCTGATTTTGCTTTTTGCGCTACGGCGAGACCTGCCGCTAAACCTCGAGGCTAGAGGCCTGTTTTAGCAACTGGTCCATCGTCACAGAAGGGGTTGCGCAGCCTGCCTCTCCAACCACTTTAGCAGGGACCCCCGCCACAGTGGTCATAGCCGGTACATCATGCAACACCACCGAACCCGCAGCGATCCGCGAGCATTGACCCACGGTGATATTGCCCAGCACCTTGGCCCCGGCCCCGATCAATACGCCTGCTGCAATCTTGGGATGGCGATCCTCTTCCTCTTTACCGGTGCCACCCAATGTGACCGAATGCAGCATCGATACATTATCACCAACCACTGCCGTCTCACCGATAACAATCGAATGGGCGTGATCTATCATAATGCCCTTGCCGACCTTTGCAGCCGGGTGGATATCAATACCAAAAACCTCTGATACCCGCATCTGGAAAAAATAAGACAGATCAGCCCGACCCTGGCGCCACAACCAATTGGCGATCCGGTAGGCTTGAATCGCTTGAAAGCCTTTGAAAAACAACAACGGTTGCAAAAACCGGTGACAGGCTGCATCGCGGTCAAATACCGCAGAGATATCAGCCCGCGCCGACATCGCTAAATCAGGATCAGACTTATGCGCGGCGTCACAAATTTCGCGCAGCATTTGTTCAGACATCTCGCCCGAGGCCAGTTTGAGCGCAATCCGGTATCCGAGAGCGTCTTGAATCGTGTTGTGATGCAAAACGCAAGCATGCATCAGGCCGCCCAAAAGCGGTTCTTGTGCGATAGCATGCTCTGCTTCGGCGACAATTCGCACCCAAATCGGATCAAGATTGGCAATCTGTGTCTGAGTTTTAGCCATTTTACGCTCTCCCTTATCCATGATAAAGATATCAGATAGTGTGAAAGAAAGAAAATTAAAACTTTGCTGTGTGAAAGGGATTTGAATGCCCCCCCATGACAAACAGATGTATCACCAACTGATTAACACCCTGTTGAAAGAATTGGATCAAGAAGATCATCTCGGGCAGGACAGCCAAGCGGTTGTCGCATTAGATCAGCAGTCTGTAGGCCGCTTAAGCCGGATGGACGCGCTGCAAGCGCAAGCCATGGCACAAGCTGCACAAACTCGGCGTGACACGCAGCGCAGGG
>DDEJ01000142.1:34820-40553 GCA_002336405.1 Rhodobacteraceae bacterium UBA1957 | reverse complement strand
ACCTCCAAACGGTTGGCGTTCAACCCAGCGGTGCAGCTGTGCCTGAGCTGCGCGTCGGGTTAGACTGCGATAGACGCCAGCGACGCAGCCCGGCAAAAACGCGTTCGAGACAGTCGCAATAGTCCACATGCGCGAGCTCCGGCTCGGCTTGCAAGCCCATACCGCGGGCCATTGCCATCAGGCTGCCGTTGCCCCAATCGGGATGCGGCTTATTAAAACGCTTGCGATAACAATCAGCACTATGGGTCTGTGACAAGATCAGATTGCATAATTGGTTACGCATGTCGGCTGGCACAGACATCAAAGCACGCGCCAACGCCGTCACATCACCATGCATAACCGGCCGCATCAATCTGCCAATATGGTCCGGGCAAACGGACCTGGCCCATACAATGCCGAGACCTGCGCCACATGCACCTCCAGCATCGCTGAGGTTAAAAGCTCTGCAGGCACTTCAGCCTCTCGGGACAACCAAAAAGGCTGTGAAACCGTGGTTTCATGGACAATCTGTCCGTCGCGCACCAGACGAACCATGTAATGCTCGGTCTCCTCAGCCAGCGGCACCTCGGCACGCTGCCAACTATCAGCATCAATACGGCTGCGCCTAATCCAACTGGCCTGCACTCCCTGATCTGTCATTTTTGCTCTCACATGACAGGGCATATAGGGCCGCAGCCCATTGCCGGAAAACGCTTCCCTACGGTGCACATAGGACGGGTCTGCCAATGGGCGCTGTGCCGGACCAAGCCGGAAATGCTGCGCTAGGTCCCGGGCTGCCGGAGATAATTGTATCTGCTCAGGATGACCGTTCAACAGCACAAAATACGACCCTACCGGCCAGACCTTAGGCATTAGCGCATCGCTGCCAAGCTGGCCGCGCAAACGGTGCGACAGCAAGAACGTCTGGTCGGTGAGCAGCCGTGCGTCACGAAACTGCAGCAGCTCCCAGCGATCCGACGACCCGTCACCAATCGCAGCCAGGTTCGCCCCATTAAAAAACCGCGTCTCAGTGACGCTTTCCAAACTGCCCGAGGAAAGCCTAATTTGCAGATCATCCCCACGGTCGATCACCCCAGGACGAGCAGCATGTAAAACTGTTTCGGTCACACCAATAGTGGTTTTTGCCCGCAAAACCGTGTTCAGCGCATAATCCTCATCGCTGGCCGAGGCATAAACAGCCACTGCGCCTGGCCATGGATCAGACGTCACCGCCAGATAGGGCGCGTGCGGCGTTTCATCGCCTCGGATTAACGGCAAATCCAAAAACAGCGGAAAAACCGGAACCAAGCCCGGAGAACTGCGAATTTTTGTGCGCTCTGCAGGGTAAGGGGCCGGACGGTATACCTCCGGTTCGATCCGAACTGCCTCGACAACCTGAGCGCGTTCATGCTCGATTATGTCCACGCGGTAGCGTTGGGCGTCTGGTTGATTGGTAAACCTGACAATATCGCCAGGCGCGACCCCCAGCATCGAGGGTGGCAATACAAACCGAACCGTATCTTGGGCAATACGTGCTTCGCTCAGCCATTTATCAACGACCCCCCGCGCTTCTGGCCGCGTCATCACCAGTGGCATAGCAGAGGCCGCAACACTGTGGGTGCGATCATCTGGCAGCACGGTCTCTTCCGCAATCACATCATAGTCATGATCTGCCTCGATAAAGGTCAACCTGACCCGACCCGCCGTTTCAATTTGAGAGCTGCGTTGATGTTCAATCACCCCCTCAACCTCGCTGGACGCAACAAGAGTATCTCGCGACAGAGTGAGTGGATGCTCGCCCGACCGGCTGATGAACGCCAAGCGGCCGTCCCGCTCCACCGCATCAAAGCCATAGCGCAACATCAAGGGTTGCAAATGGGATCGCGCCGTCGAAATTTCGGATAATTGATACCCACGCACAAAGCCGAACAGCTTTGAGACATCATAGTCCCGCAACCCAGACCGCGTGCAGATTTCGGCAACCACTGAGGCGAGGGTTTGCCCCGAACTGCGCCCGTTCAACCAATGCCCAGTATAATAATTCTCTCCATCGGCCCAGAGCTTTGTATTTCCCGGAAACCAAGGGTACGGCCGCGCATCCCAAGACCACGCGAAACATCGCGACATGTCCAGCATCGGCTTAGAATAGACCGCAGACACAGGATTGGTGTCAATGCGACCCCAATATTCCAAAAGTACGGACAGATACTGAGCCTGGATCAAATCGTCCTGACGACCATCCGACCCATAGGGCAAGCCGGATTCCGAAGATTTCGCATCGGCAAACTTATTTGGTTGATTTGTGCCTTTATCAACGCAGGGGCATCCAATTTCAGTGAACCAAATCGGCTTGGATTGCGGCACCCAATTGGTGGGGTCAGCCTGCCGCTGACCACCAGTTCGCTCGTGATGGGACTTTGACCACCAGTTGCGGATATCTTTGACGCGCCAGACCCAGGCCTCATCATGCGCCCCATCCGTGATTGGCGTGCGTACTTGCGCTGCGCGGGCGGCGTCAGATTTATAAAACCACTCATAGCCTTCGCCACCCTCGATATTTGACCGAAGATAGGCCGGATCATAAATGGCGGGCCAATGGGCATCTTTATGCTCAGGCCCGTCGCGCCAATCTGACAGCGGCATATAGTTATCAATGCCGATAAAATCGATATTGTCATCCGACCAAAGCGGATCGAGGTGAAAAAACAGATCTCCACTGTCATCTTTTGGATGATAGCCAAAATACTCAGACCAATCCGCCGCATATCCAATCTGACAGTCAGCTCCTAAAAGTACCCGCACCTCAGCCGCCAGGCTTTTAAGTGCCACGACTGTCGGAAAGACATTATTAGCACCGCGTATCTGGGTGAGGCCGCGCATCTCTGAGCCGATACAAAACGCAGACACCCCACCCGCCAATTTACACAGAGCCGCATTGTGCAATATAAACCGTCGGTACTTCCATTCATCTGGGCCAGTATAGTGCACCTCGCCACCAGTTACCGAAAAATGCGCCGCCCGGCTTGTCCCAAAAAATTGCGCGACCTCATTCTCGGCCTCGACTGTTCTATCTGGCGTGCCGGTTTTCCCCGGAGCCTGCGACAGCGTAATCCGGCCCCGCCACGGCAATTTCGGTTGTTGCTTGCGATTAGTCCAGGGATCTGGCAACTTATTTTCATCCGTTTGATCCATCAAGATAAACGGATAGAACATCACCGCCTGCCGACGGGTTTTGAGATCTGCGATAGCGTTTAAAACTGCAGCATCCGCCGGTGTGCCCCCATATACCGGGCGACCATTATCAAATGGTACTACCGTGGCATCTGCACGATTTAACCCCGACACGCGCCAGGGCATGACCTTTGCATCATAAGTTTTCTGCTCAACTTTGGGCTGTAACTGACAGATACCGCAACGCAGGTCATTACCAAACCAGCTGACCACCAGAGACACTGCCTTGCACCGAGGTAATTCCGCATTCAACATATCCAGGGACGTGGCAAAATCGGTCTTGCCAGACAAGGAGTTCACATTGAGATTGGCACCTTTTCCCAGCCCAAAATCATAATGGACGGGCTGCGTGGCCAGACTGTATTCCCCTGTTCCCGGCATCAAAGCCACCCCGCGCACAGCTTGAGAAACTGAGGGAAGTTGCGCCGTCACCCCCGCAGCAGCAGGGCGGGTAATCTCAAAACTGAACTGCGGCAGCCGGTTGCCAAACGTCTCCAACGGCAGGTTTTCCAAAACCACATAGGCCGTACCTCGAAACGCTGGCACTTGACCTGTCCCCTCAATCGCCTCGAGCGTTGGGTCGGGAACCTGCTCGCGATCGCCACAATAAACCCGAAGGTTGAGGTCGTTCAGGTTAACCTCGACCCCATCTGCCCATATACGATGGACCCCCGATATTTCGCCCTCGCACAAACCCAGCGCAACCGAAACCGAATAGCTATAGCTTCGGTGTGTCGTAGCTGGCGGCGATGGCGCGCCTTTTCCACCGCCTCCACCACCGCTTTGGGTCACCGTGCTGGTTTCGCAAAAGGCGCTGGCCCAAATCAGATGCCCCTGTACCCGAATGCGGCCATAAAGCGTGGCGACGGCATCCCCCTCTCCCGAGCTATTAATTCGCAGCTGACTAGGACGTCCAGTTTCAACGGCATCCGATCCGTTGCCCATAAGCCGTTGATCCAGTCTGCGACCAACCATAGCGCCTGCAAAGCGCCCAACCGCTGTCATCGACAGACCTAAAGCCGTGCCTCCCAACGAGCTTCCCACCGTTGCACCGACTGCTGACAGAACAAGAGTTGCCATTTTTACATCCTTTCCGGGAATGAAAACCGCGCAACAATACGACGTTTCCAGGGTGCGCTTAAGGCGCTTTCAACAACACCATGGCCCGAATAGGCATGGACAAACCCGGGCCGGTTTGCTCTGGCAGTTGCGATACCCAGATGTTTGGCAACAGCGCCATCACGCATCCGAAACAATAGCACATCCCCTTCAGTGTTAGCTTCCATATCACGCTCAATCAGTACAGCCTGAGCAGCAGCCCAAAGGTCTTCGCGACCCTGTGGCTCCGACCAATCACGACTGTAAGACGGCATAAAAAACGGTTCAGGGCCAATCACCCCACGCCAGACGCCACGTAAAAGACCAAGACAATCCGCACCAACGCCACATTCAGATGCTTGATGCAGATAAGGTGTTCCCAGCCAACGTCGCGCCTCGACAACAACAGACAAAGCGATGGAAGTCATCTCCGGCTCCCCCCATTGAGACGCCCGGCTTTAGACGGATGTTGCATCCCATAATCTTCACTGAGAAGATCTGGAAACCCTTGAAAATTAATCACATTGTCAAATTTCAACCGGCAGGATGAAAACCGTTTATCACACCCCGCAACGAGACAAATATGATCGTCAATCGCAACCACCACGGGTACCGGCTCGGCCAATTCAATCACGCGGTAGGGGCCTTTTACATAATCTCGCTTAATCACGCCGCTCAGCCCCTTTGCCGCGCCCGAGGTGATCTCAAGACGCCCTGATAAGAACCAATTGGGCTCGAAACTCTGCGACATGCGAAAAGACAAAATACGCTGATTTTCAATATTCTCTGCCCTGCCCTTAAAAAAATACCCAGGCGTCACCACATTAAACCTGCAAGACGTATCCCCCAGCACCGCCGAACACGGCTTTTGATAAACCCGACCGATAGGTTGGTTCAAGGCATCGCTCAACCCGCGTATTTCCGCTTGAAAAGCCCCTCCCGCACTGCGCATGCCACCGATATGGCCGCGAAACATCACAACGCGTTGACTTACATCTGCCCAGTTCACCCGCCAAGCCACCACCTCAGCGCGATCATAACGCCCGGCCTTAATATCTTCTGCAGTGATCGATGTGTCATGCAAGGCACCCAAAGATTCCGTGTTATCGACCGATAAGCCAGTACTGCGCTGCAGCGCCAATGCAGACATACCGCTTTCGGCACGAAACGTCTTACTATCAAAGCTGAGCGGTTGGTCGTGATCGGTAAAGCCCAGAAACACCCCATCCAGACGTGTGACCCCCCAAACGTTGCACAACGTTGTGAGGCCACCCAAAAGATGGACTTTTAAATTGGCGGGCACACCCATTACAAGCGGACCTCGATAACAGGCACATGTGGAACCGTGCCAGCCTGAAAATTCTCCACACTGGTCTGTATCTCATCGGTATCAAAGCGCACGGGCACGTCAAATTCAAACCCCGC
>DDEJ01000142.1:5817-34419 GCA_002336405.1 Rhodobacteraceae bacterium UBA1957 | reverse complement strand
CCTCAAAATGCAGGCCCTCCTGCAACAGATCACCCCCTAGGGCCACCTGCACCGAACCCAACACTGGTTTTTTAATGGGACGGGTATACCGCGCCAGTCCAGAGCGGTAGGATTTGGAAAGAGGCCAAGTTTTTGTTACCCCGTCTCCAAGCCCTATAGTCTGATCGCGCACATCTGTATCATTGCTGGGTTTGGAGGATTTAAAATCAGCCCAATCTTTCCAACGAAATGCATAAAGCTGGCCTCTGCGTGCCTCAAAGAATGCCAGCAAAATAGCGATATCGTCTAGAGAACGCATTCCCACGCCGGCATCATAGCGTCGCCGGGAATGCGCCCAGGCGGTGTTACGTTCTTCATAGCCATTTGCCAAAGTGACGATATCAGTGTGCCGCCCTGGCCCACCAACCGAGCCAAAACTCAGTCCAGCAGGAAATTGAATGTCATGAAAATCCATCTTATTGCCTCATACTATCGATTGCGTTGACCTTGACTGAGCGCCCGACTGAACCGGGCGGCAATCTGACTTTCCGAGCGTTGGAAACCCGCCACATCCGGAGTGGAAATATTCATCACAACACTCACTTGTGACATGGAGTTACTGCGCACCCCTAATTTGCCGTCTGCGCCACGAGCCAAAGGCATAATCGCCTCGGGACCCGCCTCGCCCATTAATCCTTGCCCCCCACGCATGGGAAACAGCGTCGGGCCAGAGACGATACCCCCAGAGGCAAATGGCATCACCCGCCCTTGCGAAAATCCGGCTCCATCAGCAAACGGCAACACCGACGAAAAGGCCGTGCCTAAGCCACCAGCCAGCAATCCACCAAGATGATTTGAAATCGGCTTTATCGCGGCGTTAAAAGCAGTATCGATCAGCGCTTGACCAACAACATCCAAACTGTCCCGCAATTTATAGCCGTCAAATGCCACCCCGTTGATCGCCTTGCGAACCCCGGAACTCAGTGATGTTTCAAACGCCGAGGCATTGCGCTCAGTCGCTCCAAAAGCTTGTGTCAAACGGTTTAACTCGCTTCCAAAGCCCGCCGTCATTTTGGCGACCGTCGTCAAGGCTCCATCCAGCGTTTCAAGATCACTGTTAAGATCACCAACACCCTGAAAATCAGTCATTTTTACCCTCCTCTGTCTGGTCAGGATACTTTTCGACCAACTCGGTCAACCGCCTGCGATTCAGCGGTGCAAATGTTCTGGTGTTCCCAATCAAAAGCTGGAATTCATACGGCGTCATGGCCCAGAATTCATCCGGGTTCAGACGCAAGCCCCCTAAGCCCGCACTTAATAAAGAAGGCCAGTTAAACACCTGCGTCACGATGCTGGTTCCGCCGGCGCAAACGCCACCACCAAAAGCTGAGCCGCCGCTTGACTGGCAGCAATAAGCCCTCCCTCAATCTCAGACGTCAACAAATTTTCACCCTGCCCCGTCCAGCCACCACCGCGCAAGCCCGCCACTGTCAGTGCCAACACATCGCGCCCAGTGAAATCACCCGTCTCAAAACGTTTCACCAAATCAACCAGCGAGCCACTTTGTAAAGTGGTTTCCAGTTCAGCCAATGCGCCCAAGGTCAACTTCATAATTTGCGGCCGACCATCTAACACCAGCTTCACTTCACCGCGCCAAGGATTCACCATGCTCAATCTGCCGTAAACATAAGGGCGCCTGCGGAGGCGAGGGATATTTCATAGGTTGCCTCACTGTTATGATTGCCGGCATAGTCAATCGCTGTCACCTGAAACGGACCTTGCACAGTGCCAAAATCGGGAATGATGACCTGAAACTGAGGTGTCGCCGCATCAAAAAATATCTGTCGGGCACGCTCGTCAGTATTTGCATCCTTAAATACGCCAGAACCCGATATAGCCGCACTCTTAACGCCGGATCCAGCCAGCAACTCACGCCATCCTCCCGCACTCTCGAGGCTGGTAATATCGACAGTCTCAGCATTGAAACTAATCCGCGTCGCGCGCAATCCAGCAAGGGTTTGAAACGTATTCCCGCCGCTAAGGTCCACCTTGATCAGCAGGTCTTTTCCATTTTGAGCACTCATATTGTATTCTCCTTTAAAAGCGGAGGCTTCTGTTCAATCAGAGCCCGAAACTTAAGATCTATGCGCCGACCTCCTCCAGTGCTTTGACGCTTTGAAACCGCACCCTGAAAATTCAGCGCTATCAAATGACCATCGGCCAGGGACAGCGGCTTTGTTAGCAAGGCTGTGCACATGTATGACGCCAGTGTTTTAGCCGATTGAAAACCCGACAACGAAGTAATCACAGAAAGGTCAAATTCGTGGACCGCCGCAAAACTGGTCATGTCTGACCGGTCACGCACCGTTTCTGTGCCAAAAATAACATATAAAATTGGCAATTCACCCGGTGGCAAAGCATCATACACATGACCTTCTGTAAGTGCAGCTACTTCAGAGTCTGCTTCAAGACGTGTCAAAACAGCCCGTTGCAAACTGGCGGAGAATAGGCTCATACCACCACCTCCTCAGACCCCAGACAGCTTAAATACCGGCCATCCGGGTCGTGTTCGGTCACCGCATTAATATGAAAACAGCGGTTGGCATCCCGAAATCTCTGACCAGGCTTTGGACGATTGGACGCATTATAGGGCGCAGCCCGTACGATTATTTGTACACGCATCTGCGACAGGGGGCCGGCTTGCCCTGTTACCTCTCGCCCTGATTGGCCGCGCATGGCGGCCCAAAGCGTGCCAAGAGCGCACCACCGCGTCACAAATCCGCCACTGTCATCCGCCGCAATGTGCGCAGCCTCAAGAATGAAACGCCGCGTCAATCGAACTTGTTCGCGACCATTCATGACTGCGCTCCTGCGCCAAGACGCATTGGCCTGTAGCGCTCAAGCAGGCTGGTCACGCCAAATGGCATACAACCAAATGTCAAAGTGACCTCGTGCCGATACTCATAAAAATGTGTAGCCAGCAATAACGTGGCCTGCGCCAGATCCGATGGAACCTGAGACCAAGCGCTGCCATAGCCTGCCTTGAACGCAACCTCAGCCACAGCGTCTTTTGAAATAGGCGGCAAGCCACCCTGCCCCATATACAATCTAGTGCCATGCAATCCTACTTCTATTCGGTACAAATCCACCGATAACAACTGCCGGACCCCAGATCGGTCAATGAGGTGCAAACTTTCCAGTGACCGCACAGGCGCCACAGGCAGAGTATAGAACGCATCCTGCGCCCAAAATTGAGTTCGATAGGTAAACCGGCGCTCAAGTAAAATTTTGGCACAACGCCCTTCGACAGCGGCAATTGCAGCCCGAACATAATGGACCAGCATCTCGGTCTGTAGGGAAACTTCATCAAACCCGCGCCCCAAACACAAATGCGCCTTAAAAGCCTCAATCGGCAGAGCCAAATTGGCTGTTTGTGTCTCATTAATCAGCATTGTGACATTTCTCCAAATGAACTTTCAGCGATGTGGGGTAGGGTCGCGCTCAACTCGCGTTGCTCGGGCGAAAGAAGGCAGCTAGAAAACGCAAGCTCAACAAGCACGACCCGACGGGGCAAATATATCGCATACCCCGTCTTCACCGCGAAATGTTAACTCGCGGCAAAATTCAACAGCTTGATCGCTGCAAAATCACTGACATCACCGCCAATGCGCTTGGTGGCGTAAAACAATACATGCGGCTTTGCGCTAAATGGATCTCGTAAAATCCGTAAATCAGGCCGTTCTGCGATGGTGTATCCAGAGGCAAAATCGCCAAAAGCAATTGCCTTTGCTTCTGCAGCAATGTCGGGCATGTCTTCTGCGATCAGTACCGGATACCCCAGTAATCGCGCAGGCTCACCCGCCGCCAGACCATCCGACCATAAGAAACGCCCATCGTTATCTTTAAGACGACGTACCGCACCAGCTGTGCGGGAATTCATAACAAAGCTCGCCGATGCGCGGTATTGCGCCCCCAGAGCGTAAACCAGATCAACGATCGCATCCGGCCCCTTAAAGGCGCCATCGCTGCCGGTGAGCACAGTGCCGATTTTCCCCCACATCCATGTATCGTTATCGACGGTGCCATGGCTCAGAAACCCACGTGGCTTATCCAGACCATCCCCCAAAATGAAAGCCGCCGCTTCGGCACGTGCAAATTTGTCAACAATGCGGCCAGACAGCCACCCATCGATATCGAACGCACTATCATCCAAAAGGCGCTGACTGGCCTTGGGAAGCGCACTTAATTCATGCAAAGGGATTGTAATACGATCAAGAGTTGGCGTGGTGGTCTCTGCAGGTGATGCGGTCTCAGTTGCCCAACCCACCCCAATATCACCATGATCAATCAAAACATCAAAAGAGGTCGCTTCAACATTGACAACATTAGATATTTTTCTGATAGAGGCTGTATCTCGAAGGACCGATCGTACCGCAAGGGCAATCTGAGGATCAACCAGATATCCGCCATCACCGTTGACCGCTGTGGACATCGCTTTGCTGTCCAGATCCAGGGCACGTAGGCCCACTTCGTCGCCGCAGCGCAGATATGCATTGAACGCCTTCTGATAGGGTGCGCCGTTCTCGGGGGCCGCCATCAGAGCAGGACGCACTAGAGCAGTTTTTTGTTTATCAAGCATTCTAATTTGTTCCTCATGTCGCTTAAGTTTTAAATCAATTTCACCCTTTAATATACTAATATTATTAACTAAAATATTTAAAGCGTCACTTGCCATCTTTACAGGTGTCAAGGTGCGTGGCATTGCGCTGGTACTCGCAGTGTTATCCATTTTCTCATCCCTTAAAATTTGTATCCAATGTGTTGCGGCCGTCTAAAGGTGCTCGTGAGCGGCTTGAAAAGCCGCAGCGAGATCACGCCACTCAGCATCTGGACTACCGCCTTCGCAGTCAGCGCCCTCTTTGGCTGCAACGCGTGCTTGCAATGCCATTGGAAATGTCACGAGAGATACCTCCCATAAATCAAGATCGGTCAGTAGGCGTTTACCCTGTGCTGTCTTGCCCGCAGAACGGGTCCTATACCCAATCGACAGCCCATCGATCGCACCCGCAGCAATCAGCGCAGCGGCCTCGCGGCCCCTTTCCACAACAGTTAAAATTCTGCCTTTTACAAAAAGACCTTTGCGGTCTTCCGTGACATGATCCCAAACCCCAATGGGTTGTGACGGATCATGCTGCCAGAGCATTTTTACCTTGCGACCCTGTTTACCAAGCGTCTGCAAAGAGGCCGTATAAGCCCCCGGCTTGACAATATCACCGCCCTGATCGCATACGTCAAAAAAGCTAGCATAACCCTCAATCTGGCTGCCATCTCTGCCCGATATCTGCGTGTCAAAGGTACAGAATTTATGCTCTAATTGCCCTGAAATATTCATTATTACTTTTCCATTTCTCATGGGGTTACGGATAAAACCTGCTGCAAAGTCTGCGTCAAAATAGCTGCAATCATCCCAAACAATGCCAACCATAATCGTTTTTCCAAGCGCGCCATCATCTCTTCGATCTTGTCCAAGCGGCCGTTTAGATGCGCAAATTGCAAAGCCGCCACTTTCTCATGCGCCTGCAATCGCAGAGCAGGCGCGCATTCAAAGGCCTCGAACCCATACCTCTGGCCGGTGTCTTCACTCATTTATTTTAAGGTCTAAAACCGGTAACCCCAAAAGACTGCGTTTCTCTAAATCGCTGAGAAACGTCGCCTCACCAATACGGCGCCACTGCGCTTCGCGCTCTGGGGCCAATGCTGTCAAATGATCAAGGTCAGGTTTCAATAGCATCCCATGCCCAGAATAGTCCGAGACCCAATCTGACACCGCCGCAACCACGCGGTTCACCAAAGGCAAAACCGTCAGGCGAAAAAAAGCTCGGTTAGCCTCTTGATAATTGGCATAAGTTGCATCCCCGGGAATACCGATTAACATTGGCGGCACCCCAAACGCCATTGCAATTTCGCGCCCAGCTGCCTCTTTTGTCTTTTGAAACTCCATATCACTGGGCGAGAAGCCCATCGGCTTCCAGTCCAACCCTCCTTCTAATAACATTGGTCGGCCAGCATTACGGGCGCCTTGATGATGGTTTTCCATCTCGGACAACAGACGTTCATATTGATCAGACGTCATGGTGCCCTGCCCGTCAGGACTGCGATATACAATCGCGCCAGACGGGCGGGCGGCATTGTCAAGCAACGCCTTGGACCAAGCCGACGCACTGTTGTGCACATCCACCGCCTGCGCCGCTGCCAGCAGGGGAGACAGCCCATAGTGATCATCTTGCGGATGGAAACTTTTGATGTGACACACCGGAGACTGCCGACCGGCCCCTTCAAACCGATGCTTACGCCCACCAACTTGATATTCATAGCCAACCGGCCAACCGTCCGAACCAGGGATAATTCGCATCCGATCAGATCTAAGCACATGCAACTCTAACGGCAAGGTACTGTCAGACTCTAAGCCCTCGGATGAGACGGCCTCTATATATCCATCACCCGACAATAGAATTTGACCATACAGAGCTTCAAATAATTCAGCCCTGCCCTGAGCCGCATTGGGTCGGTTGATCAAGTTCAATAGTGGATGCTCGTCATAACGCTGCTGACGATCTTGCAAGATTAAAGGCAAATTAGCAGCAGCTTCTGATATCAGTTTGACCGCTCTAAACCCTACTGGGTTTTGTGTAAATCCCGAGCGGGTCAGCGACACGGTATCTCGTGGGCTCCAGGCCGCGCGCCCTGAATTATGCCAAGCCATGACTGGACCGGCTGCACTGGCTTTTTGCGCTGGGGCAGCCGGCACCTTTCGTCGCAAAAACTCAAAACTCATCTGATACTGCTCCACTTTTTTGACTGCAAAACAATGCACTGACATGCGTTATTTGTCTGTCAGCAATACTAGGCCTGAGAGAGTTAAATACGGCCGACCAGATAGTACGGTGGTAGAATCGCCTGATTAGAGCAGACGAATCTGGGGCTGCCTCCGCATCACAGCCGGGGCAACAAGCAGGTCATGTACCGCCCAAACCAATGCATCAACCCGGTCGGGGCTACCTTTGCCTTCAAATCCTTGTGCTGTCATCTGGCACATTTGCGCCTCAAGCCCATCCAGTCCCCGCAGATGCTTTATGCGGCCCTGTTCATAAAGGGCGGCAACCGGTTCAGCGCGCACGCTCTTTCCTCTGCTGGCGTGTACTTTTTTAATTGCAACCAACGGATCAATCTGGCGAATAACGCTTTCAACCATATCACCCCCTTGATTGACCTCGGCAATCAGACGCTCGCCACCCCAGACGTCCATCGCTTTGATCGCTGCCAATGACCAAGCCGAAGGGCTAGCCGCCGCAAGGCTATAGTCGGCCAGAATGTAGCCCCGCCAATTTTGCACTGGACCTTGGGTACAAGCCCCTGCCACGATGATGCCGCATTCATCGGATTTTGCGTGCCCGGAGACCGGTGGATCCAACGCCACGACAATTCGGTCCAATTCTGGAAAAGTGTCTATCTGACAACATGAAAGCTGGGCAGATGTCCAAAGTGCGCCCTCCGCCTCTTCCAGTAAAATTCCATCTAATTCTTGCCGCCCCAAGCGCGTCCCGGCATAGCGTGTCTTTACCTCAGCCAAGAAACTCTCGGCGAGATTGGCGCGGTTGGCTTCTGTCGCAGCATGGGTCATCACAGTAGACGGATGTTTTAGCAAACCTTTGAGAACTCCTACATTGCGCGGAGTGGTGGTTACGCATTGTCGCGGCATGGCGCCCAGACGCAGGGCAAACTGCAACATATCCCAAGCATTTCTGCCAGATTTCCATTTTGCCAATTCGTCCGCCCACGCGGCATCAAACTGTGGTCCCCGCAGGCTCTCTGGATCGCGTGCCGAGAAAATCTGCGCCACGGCACCATTTGGCCAGATCAGACGTTTGCGGCTGGCGTGCCACCTCGGCCTGCGGTCCGGTGGTGAGCATGCCAAAATTCCGCTGTCGCCAAACACCATAACTTCACGGGCCTGATCAAGCGTTTCGCCCACCAGTGCAACACATCTTGCAGATCCACAATCGGCTGGCCTGGGGCCCTCAACTTGGCTGCGCACCCATTCTGCCCCTGCCCGGGTCTTGCCGGCCCCGCGCCCGCCCATAATCACCCAGCTTCGCCAGTCTCCTGCGGGCGGCAGTTGGTGCTCCATCGCCCAAAAATCAAATAAAAATGGCAGCGCCAACAATTCGCCCTTGGTCAAGTCATTCAGAAACAACTGTCTGTCTGCAACACTTGCGCAAGCGATCCAATCTGCACCCAATTTGATGCCGCGCTTCGGCGAGGTCAAGACCGTATCCGCAGCGTCCGAGACCTGCTTGATGCCTTTTTTGTTCTGCAATTTTCATCTCCGTTTCTATAGCCAAACGAATCCAATGCTTGATGGACCCCATGGTCTTATTGGCCTGAGTTTCCGACCCAATTTCGCCGGCAAGTAATTGTTCATGTAAAATTTCCAGATCACCTTTAATCAAAGCCAACTGTCGTTTTATGCTGGATAGATGTTGATCTAGATCAGACGATCCCGCGTCTGGAGTTATTAAAATCATAGCTACGCTATTCCTCTCATGCGCATAATCCTCCACACGAGCCAAATAAAAACGGCCCCAGAATTTCTTCTAAGACCGCGTCAATATTTCTTCTAGCATGACACAACCTATAGAGGATTGCGTACGCAAAGTCAAGTTATTTCAAGTTTCCACTACGGACTCACCGAACGACCGCATTAATAATAAGTTAATATAAACAGACACATACGGCCATAATGACATATGATCGACCTTTAACTGCCACAGAGTCTCAGTCCAAAAAAAACTACTTTTGCGCCTTACCAGCCTCGATTTCACGCCATTTCCTGACGTTAGCATTATGCTCTTTAAGGGTCTTGGCAAAGCTATGACCACCGGTTCCATCCGCAACAAAAAATAAGAAATTGGTATCATCAGGGTCCAACACAGCCTCAATACTGGCCCGGCCAGGGTTGGCAATAGGCGTAGGTGGTAGCCCATTAATGCGGTAGGTGTTCCAAGGCGTTTTACGGTCTAGCTCGCTGCGTCGCAATCCACGCCCCAAGGTTTTTTCACCCTTGGTAATTCCGTAAATTACCGTAGGGTCGGTCTGCAACCTAATACTGCGGTTCAAACGGTTGATAAAAACGCTCGCAACCTGCCGGCGTTCAGTTGGAAGCCCCGTTTCTTTCTCGACAATCGACGCCAAAATCAAGGCTTCGTCAGGCGATTTAAGTGGCAGGTCTTTCACCCGGTTTTTCCAAGCAGTTTTTAGGATTACATCCTGTGCTGCCTGCATTCTTTCGATCACGGCTTGACGGGTTTCACCCAAGCGAATTTCGTAACTATCCGGTGCAAGAGCACCCTCTTTGGGAACCGCAGCAAGATCGCCCGTCAGTTGGTCAATGGCCATTAAAACTTCTCGGACCTGCCAGCTGGTTACGCCTTCTGCCATCAACACACGAAACCGTGTATCGTTCAGGGCCTTGGCCCGCTCAAAAATTTCTGGAGCTGTTTCATCTGCTGGGTTGAACTCAGCTTTCTTGTCGAAACGATTTGTCTTTGGATCAAGCTCACGCACCTGAACTGAGGTGCGCGTCACACCAATCCGGTAAACGATCTCAGTACCGCACGTACTGGCGCCGCTGCGGGTGACGAGTTCGGCAATCTCGTCCATCGAAGCCGCAGCCGGGATCAAGAAACTACCGGCTTTCAGCTTTTCAGATTTCTCCTTATAGTCCGCACCTAGGCGAAAAATAGTGTCGTTATCGATAGCCCTGACAGATAATAAGTCGCGAGAAACACGCTTCATATCCGAACCTTTTTCGACCCTCAAACAAATCGCTTGATCAAGCGGTCCCGCAGTCGTGTATGTATTCTGCCCCCATAAGACCAACGCGCCTAACAAAAACAGCGCAACAATTAGAAAGCTAAGTCCGTTGGAGGCAACGCTGCGCCACATTAGCTAATCTGCCCAAACAGTAGGGAAGCATTGGTCCCACCAAAGCCAAAGGAATTCGAAAGCGCAACTGTTATATCCCGGTCTTGTTTGACCTGAGGCGCCAAGTAGATATCAGTCCCGACCGCTGGGGTTTCGAGGTTAATAGTCGGTGGAGCCACTTGATCGCGGATTGCCAGAATCGAGAAAATCGCCTCAATCGCACCAGCAGCGCCAAGAAGATGACCCGTACATGACTTGGTCGAAGACATTGTCGCTGATCCAGCTGCTTTTCCCAAAAGCCGTTCTACAGCCGCCAGTTCAATAACATCCGCCATTGTCGAAGTGCCATGTGCATTAATGTAATCGACCGCGTCTGGTTGCAAACCTGCGTTATTCAAAGCCGCCCGCATCGAACGCTCGGCCCCTCTGCCATCCTCAGAGGGTGCCGTGATGTGATGCGCATCCCCAGACATCCCGTATCCGATAACTTCCGCGTAAATTTTCGCACCACGCGCCACAGCATGTTCGTATTCTTCCAGAACAACAACACCGCCGCCTTCGCCCATCACAAAACCATCGCGATCGGTATCATAAGGCCGCGAGGCCTTTGCAGGATCATCAGCTCTTTTGGTCGACAAAGCTTTGCAGGCATTGAAACCTGCAATACCAATTTCACAAATCGCGGCTTCAGCCCCGCCAGCAATCATCACATCAGCTTCGCCCAACTTGATGATTCGAGACGCATCCCCGATGGCATGCGCACCAGTTGAACAGGCTGTGACCACCGAGTGATTTGGCCCTTTGAATCCGTACCGAATGCTGACCTGACCCGAGATCAGGTTGATCAATGCGCCGGGAATAAAGAATGGCGACACGCGCCGCGGACCGCGATCCCTGAGCAAAAGCGCCGTCTCTGCAATCGATTGCAAGCCGCCGATTCCGGACCCGATCATAACACCTGTGCGTTCCTGCGCCTGTTCGTCCTCCGGCATCCATCCGGAATCCATAACGGCTTGTTGGGCCGCCGCAATACCATACAAAATAAAATCATCCACCTTGCGGCGTTCTTTGGCAGGCATCCAGTCATCAGGATTGAAAGTTCCGTCTGACCCGTCACCATAAGGCACCTCACAGGCGTAATTCGTCGCAAGCCCACTGGCATCAAAACGACTGATCGTGGCTGCGCCCGAGGTTCCATTCAACAGGCGGCTCCAGCTCGCCTCAACTCCAGATGCAAGAGGCGTTACAAGCCCCAGTCCAGTTACAACGACGCGCCGCATATCACTGACCCTCTTTACTCGAATAGTTGAAATTTTCTTTTAACGCGGCTTGCCCCGACGGAGCAAGGCCTTGTCGCATCGCGTGGCATTTTTAAGCGAAAATGGCAGCAAAACGCAGCCTTCTTACAAAAAAACCTCCGCTTAACCGCGGAGGTTTAAGTTTTTTCGTTTTCAGGAAGTTAAACAGCTTCGTTGATAAAGTTAACTGCATCACTAAATGTCTGGATTGCTTCCGCTGCATCATCAGGAATTTCAATGCCGAACTCTTCTTCGAACGCCATAACCAATTCCACTGTATCCAAGCTATCTGCACCCAAATCATCAATGAACGATGCGTTATCTACAACTTTATCTTCTTCAACGCCGAGATGCTCTACAACGATTTTTCTAACGCGATCTGAAATGTCGCTCATCTTAAATTCCTCATTTTTATCGGAGCGTTTGCCCCTGTTTTCGCCCTTACCCGACTGGGATGGCTCTGGTTGCCCTATCGGGCCGCTCGCAAACCACATAATGCGGTTTTGACCGGTCTACTCATTGAGTTGCACGGTGAAACTGAGCCGCCTATAGCACATGATCTGCTATAGGCAAACGTTTTCCATGGTCATTCAAATCCAGACCACTCTCCCTTAAGCAATAATTCTTGCCACACCGTCGAGGCGATCATGTCTCAAGCTCTCGATCAGCATAAACCTGCTTAGGAAACCCTGTAAATCCTTCTTGGTTCGTAGAGTTTGGTTAAGGCTCACACTTGCGCGGTCCCATCAAAGCATCGCCATACCGCCGTTTACATGTAGGGTCGTTCCCGTAACATATCCGGCTTCCTCGCTCGCAAGATAAAGGACGGCTGCGGCGATTTCCTTCGGCGCGCCCATGCGACCACTAGGAATAGACGACAGAATCGCCTCTTTCTGCGCCTCTTTTAAACCTGCCGTCATTGCCGTCTCAATAAAGCCGGGAGCAATGGCGTTGACGGTGATCCCACGGCTTGCAACTTCGTATGCCAACGACTTTGACATACCGACCATGCCCGCTTTTGAGGCGGCATAATTGGCTTGACCAGGATTTCCCGTCACACCGACAACCGAACTGATATTAACAATGCGCCCCCAGCGCACCTTCATCATACCGCGCAAAACGCCCTTACACAGCAACATGGTCGCCGTCAGGTTCACATCAAGCACAGACTGCCACTCATCTTCAGACATCCGCATAAACAAATTATCGCGGGTTATACCGGCGTTATTGACCAAAACGTCCACGCTGCCCATCACCTCAGAAGCCTGCTTGGGCAACTCTGCAACGGCTGCAGTGTCACTTAAGTTGCAGGTCAAGACATGCGCGCGCTCACCAAGCTCAGCGGCCAGCGCTTGCAGCGGCTCAAGCCGGGTGCCACTTATCCCAACCGTTGCACCCGACGCGTGCAAGCGTCTGGCGATTTCGCCACCGATTCCTCCCGATGCACCTGTCACCAAAACATTTTTGCCCGTTAAATCAAACATGATCACTCCTCAGCCCAACTATTTTCAAAATTTTGCACCGCAGATGCCACGTCTTCGGGGGTAGACACCGCCCGACAGGCGATGGATCGTTCAATGCGCCGCACCATGCCCGAGAGCGCCTTGCCAGCGCCAATTTCCCATATATCCGTCACGCCATGGGCACCCAGCCAAGACACTGTTTCCCGCCAGCGCACGACCCCGGTTACCTGAGCCACCAGTAATTGACGAATTTCATCTGGGTCGGTGACCGGCTCTGCAAGGACATTGGCAATCAAAGGCAGCGCAGGGGAAACGATTGCCACTTCTGCGAGTGCTTGGGCCATTATATCGGCCGCTGGGGCCATCAACGCACAATGAAATGGCGCGCTAACCGGCAGTAAAATAGCCCGCTTCGCACCCTTTGTTTTTGCCAACTCAATCGCACGTTCAACCGCGGCTTTGTCGCCCGATACCACCACTTGGCCCGGATCATTATCATTCGCGGCTTGACAGACCTGACCATGGGCGGCCTCTGCCGCCAACGAAACAACCGTGTCAAAATCCAATCCCAAAAGCGCTGCCATTGCGCCCACACCAACCGGAACAGCCTCTTGCATCGCGGACCCACGGGTGCGCAACAACCGCGCAGTATCCGACAAACTGATTGCGCCAGAGGCCGCCAACGCGGAATATTCCCCCAGCGAATGGCCCGCAACATAGTCAGCCGCAGCCATCGTCACACCTTCGGCTTCAAGCGCTCGCATCCCGGCTAGCGATGTCGCCATCAAAGCTGGTTGGGCATTTTTTGTCAGTGTAAGCACATCTGGATCACCAGACCAGATAAGGTCACTGAGCGGTTCGCCCAGCGCATCGTCAACTTCATCAAATACCGCCTTAGCGGCAGGATAGGCGGCAGCCAAAGCCTTGCCCATACCGATCGTCTGGGCCCCCTGCCCCGGAAATACAAATGCTCTACTCATGTTAACCCCTTCACTGCATTAACAACAGATACAGGGCAGCGCAGACCGGTGCAACATTGTTCCAAAATAGATTTGATCTGCATTGAGCAGAGATAGTAGATTTAGCGTTTCCACCAGGCCCTCATAATCAAATAAATTAAGCCGCTCAGTGATACATTAATAAAAAGATAATATTCCTCACCTGCCCATTTGCCATCTAATTAAAAATAGAAAACACGCGCTAAACGCCGCTTAGGGGTATGCACGCGATCAAAATTCACTGGACATAGCGGAACCCAACAATCTTACAGCTGGCAATACGATCAAATTTTGCCATTTGATCGTTGACGATCGCAGTCCACATCTCATTGCCAAGTTTTTCCATCAACTTGCTGTTCACGACCTGCAGAACCTTACTGCATTCGCCAGTGTCCCCGCCATTTAACAGAGTGTCGTTATGTCGGCAGGCCGCATCGGTATTGCCCATTGATCCGCCATCCAGATCATACATAAGCGCAGAAACCGTTTCGATCGGGCGCATCGTTGGATTTTTAACCTGCATACTGAGGGTGTAAACGACAAGCGCTCCACTTTGATCCGCTTCAAACTTAAGCTTGACGGAACACGGCACATTATCAGATGTCTCAGCCGATAATGTAAATGGCACAAAAGCCATCAAAGCCACAAGCAAAGCCCAGCTAATATTCTTCTGTAGTCCTAGCCAAGCCCCAGTTTTAAGTTCAAGCATCTTATTTCCCATAGAGCACCCCATATACATCTCAAACGTCCCAACGAATTAACATTTAGGTCTGATAAGTTGCCATTCTTACTTAAAACCTATGTGGTTATCAATCATTGCCCCGCTCGACCAACTGGAAATCGCGGCAAAGCAATCACAAAAAACAAAACCAGATGCGCGCCGCATATGGTTCTCCTTCAGAGACTGTGTTGATCGGTAAAATTCCCTATCGCTTTTACAGTTAGCAAGACCAACGCCACAAAGCGCTGTAAGGTTGGCAGTTTTATAAACCTTAAGAAGCCTAAAACTTTATTTTTACAGCCGAACTCTAAGAGAGTAATCATCTATAAATAATCAGACAAACCCCTGCTAAACCCAACGCAAAAGGTGCAAAAATAATCTAAACATTGGTTGTGGGCGGGCACTGATGCTAAAAACGCTGTAGGGACAAAATTATGAAGAATAGTTTCTAAACCACAATTTCTAAGATCAATAAATCTTTTTGTTTGACACTCGAAATAAAACCGTGATGATAAGCTTTCAATGGGAGATTAAGATGTATCTAGGACTTGATTTGGGCACGTCGGGACTGCGCGGTTTGCTGGTACAGGAAGACGGCAAAATCATCGGATCTGCCGAGGCAACTTATGATGTCCACCATCCCCACGCAGGGTGGAGCGAACAAAACCCGGCAGATTGGACCACGGCCTGTGATACAGTGATCGCAGCGTTACGCACCGCGCATCCAACCGCGTTCGCAGCACTGAAAGGTCTCGGTGTTGCGGGCCATATGCATGGCGCAACGCTTCTTGACAGTACAGGTCAGGTGCTGCGCCCGTGTATGTTGTGGAATGACAGCCGGGCCCATACCGAGGCAGCAAAATTGGATGCCACGCCGGGGTTTCGCGAAATTTCAGGCAACATCATGTTCCCAGGCTTTACCGCTCCAAAAGTGCTGTGGTTGGCCGAACATGAGCCAGACGTTTTTGCTAAAATTGCCAAGGTTCTGCTGCCAAAAGATTATTTAAACTTCTGGCTGACCGGACAATATACGTCAGACATGTCCGACAGTGCCGGAACAGGTTGGCTCGACAGTGGCGCGCGCAACTGGTCTGCAGATTTGTTGTCACAATCCCGCATGCGGCGCGATCAGATGCCCGACCTTGTCGAAGGCTCTGCCGCTATTGGAACGCTACGCCCAGAGATAGCCGCGGACTGGGGGCTCAGAGCAGACGTGATCGTGGTTGGTGGCGGTGGCGACAACGCGGTTGCGGCTTGCGGCGTCGGCGCTTTGCGCGAAGGCCATGCCTTCGTATCATTGGGAACCTCAGGGGTTTTACTGGCCGCAAAAGACACATTCTCACCAATGCCAGCCTCCGCGGTGCATACTTTTTGCCACGCAGTTCCAAACCGCTGGTACCAAATGGGCGTGATCTTGGCCGCAACCGACAGCTTGAACTGGCTTGCGCGCAATCTTGATGTTGAGGCCGCAGTTCTTTCCAGCGCGCTGGGAGATCAAATCAGCGGCCCAAACCAGATGCAATTCTTACCCTATTTATCCGGCGAACGCACACCGCACAACGACAGTACCATCCGCGGGGCACTGCTAAATATTGACATCACCTCAAGCCGTGCCGACCTAACTCAGGCGGTGATGGAGGGGGTGAGCTTTGCCCTGCGCGACAGTCTAGAGGTGTTGAAATCAACCGGCACCGACCTGAAACGCGCCTTGGCAATCGGTGGCGGAGCACAATCACCCTTTTGGGTTGAGCTTGTGGCGACCGTTTTAGACATCCCGATTGATTTGCCTGACAAAGGTGAATTTGGTGCAGCGCTTGGCGCAGCACGCCTCGCCATCGTCGGTTGCACCAGCGCCGAGCCCGAAAGTGTCATGACCCGACCCAAAGTGGCAAAGACAATTCATCCCCGAAGCGCGTTGACCGCAGCTTATGACGCGGCCTATCAACGATATCGTGCGACCTATCCAGCATTAAAGGCAATCTCATGACGCATTTCTTTCAAGGCATTGATACAGTTACCTTCGAAGGTGCCGACAGTACCAATCCTATGGCCTTTCATCATTACAATCCCGACGAGATCGTAATGGGCAAGCGGATGGAGGACCACCTGCGTTTCGCAGTCGCCTTTTGGCACTCATTTGCATGGGAGGGCGGCGACCCATTTGGAGGTCAAACTTTTGAGCGTCCTTGGCATCCCCAAGACAGCATGGAGCGGGCACGACTGAAGGCCGATGCCGCTTTCGAAATGTTTGACCTGCTCAATGTGCCATATTTCTGTTGGCACGATGCTGATATCCGTCCTGAAACAGGCAGCTTTGACACTAATCTCAAAACATTGAATGAAATCACGGATTATTTTGGCGAAAAAATGCAACTTTCAGGTACTAAACTGCTGTGGGGCACCGCCAACATGTTCACCCATCGGCGCTGGATGAGCGGGGCGTCGACAAATCCTGATCCAGATGTATTTGCTTTTGCCGCAGCCACTGTAAAAAGCTGTCTTGATGCCACCCATAAACTGGGGGGCGAAAACTACGTACTCTGGGGCGGCCGAGAAGGTTATGAGACCTTACTCAACACCGATATGGGGCTTGAACTGGATCATATGGGCCGGTTCTTGTCGATGGTTGTCGACTATAAACATAAAATTGGCTTTAAAGGCCAGATTTTGGTCGAACCAAAACCGCAAGAACCCTCAAAGCATCAATACGACTATGATGCGGCAACTTGTTTTGGGTTTTTACAAAAATATGGCCTCGAGAAAGAGGTCAAGCTTAACCTCGAGCAGGGGCATGCAATTTTGGCTGGCCATTCTTTCGAGCATGAAATCGCCACAGCATCCGCTTTAGGCGTGCTGGGCTCTATCGATATGAACCGCAACGATTATCAATCCGGATGGGACACCGACCAGTTTCCTAATAATGTGCCCGAAGTGGCCATGGCCTATTATCACATCCTGAAAAATGGTGGCCTAGGGGCTGGTGGAACCAATTTTGATGCCAAACTGCGCCGTCAATCTCTGGACGCAAAAGACCTAATTGCGGCGCATATCGGTGGCATGGATATCTGCGCACGCGGGTTGAAAGCCGCCGCAGCGATGATCGAAGATGGTGGGCTGCAAGCAGAGCTTAACGACCGCTATACTGGCTGGAAAACGCCCGAGGCACAGGCCATGCTGCAAAGCGATCTGGCCAGCATCACGCAGAGGGTTCTCGAAACCCAGCTTTCACCAGCACCAAAATCAGGCCAGCAAGAAATTTTAGAAAACCTCGTCAATCGTTTCGTTTAGGCATCATGGATAGCATTTCCCTCAAAGACCTTAGATCACACCGTTTGGAAGCAGGCGACATGTCGGTGACCATATTATCTCTGGGATGCATCACGCATGATTGGCGGGTGCCTTTAGACGACACCTTAGTCCCGATAGTGCTCAGTTATCGTGATCCTGCCGACCATCTGCGCCATCCTGGCTCGTTGGGGATCATTGCCGGCCGCGTGGCCAACAGAATCGCGAATGCCCAGTTTAGCCATGACGGCACCACCTACCAACTGGCGGCCAATGAGGGGACCAATCAGTTGCATGGTGGCCCAAGAGGCCTTGCCAGCCGCAACTGGGATCTTGAGCCCGACGGATCAACAGGCGTGCAATTGCAGCACCAATCACCTGACGGAGATCAGGGTTTTCCCGGCCGAGTTGATTTCACAGTGACAATTCGGCTGCAAAACAACCGGCTGATCTATGATATGAGCGCCGTGCCGGACCGGGCAACTCCGATTAATCTTGCGCAGCATTCTTATTACAACCTAATGGGCAACGGTACCATTTGGGATCATCAGCTCCAGATCGCCGCAAACGCCTACACCCCGACGGATGGCGCGTTGATCCCAACCGGCATGACTGCACTACTAGACGGTCAACCGTTTGATTACCGACAGTCAAAATTGATCCGGCAGGCAGACCCGGCCCAAAAGGGCACAGACGTTAATCTGGTTCTGGAACAAACAGCGCAAAACCCCGCAGCAACCCTGAGCGCCCCAAACGGGCTGTGTCTGAAGCTGTGGACAGACCAACCCGGCCTGCAGCTTTATACAGGCGCCAAACTGTCAGCTAAAGCTCCCCCTATGGAGGCACAAACACACCAAGCTTTTGCCGGCCTCTGCCTGGAACCCCAACACTTTCCTGACGCCCCAAATCAGTTACAATTTCCCTCGATTATATATACCCCCGAGCGTCCTTATCACCAGCGCCTCACAATTGAAGTTTCTCCAGTATGACACGTCCAATACACATTATCCTCGCCATGGCCCTTATAACCAGCAGCGCTATGGCCTCTCCTCTGCCAGAGGCTAATGCCACCTATGCGCCAGTTGATATGGCTCAGGTACGTTTGGGCCAACTGTTATTTTATGATCCGATCCTCAGCGGCAGTAAAACCGTCGCCTGTGCGACCTGCCACCACCCCAAACACGCCACTGCAGATGGCTTGTCGCTGGGTCTGGGCGACGGCGCACACGGCCTTGGTCTCGAACGGGTGATTGACCCTGAAAACCTGCCTGAACAGCGGGTGCCGCGCAATGCGCCGGCACTGTTCAATTTGGGCGCGCATGAATTTACCACAATGTTCCATGACGGGCGTTTGGAAGCCGACCCAACGCGCCCGTCAGGCATCCGCACACCGCTTGGTGCAGAAATGGTTCAAGGGTTTGCATCGGTGTTATCAGCGCAATCAATGTTCCCAGTCCTATCGCCAGATGAAATGGCGGGCCATTATACTGAAAACGACGTGGCCCGCGCCGTTCGGCAGGGATTTTTAACTGGTGAAAATGGTGCCTGGGCGCTGATATCGGCGCGGGTCGCGGCCATTGCAGAATATCAAAGCGCCTTTGAGCAGATCAACGGGCCTGGACATCGCGTTACGTTCACCGATATCTCAGATGTCATCGCTGAGTTTATCGCCTTTGAGTGGCGCGCCGATAACAGCCCGTTTGACCAATATCTCAGAAACGGCAACACTCTGCCTAAAGCCGCACATTTAGGCATGGAGCTGTTTTACGGCAAAGCGCAATGCAGCGGCTGCCACGCTGGCCAGTTTCAAACTGACCACAACTTTCATGCGATTGCCCTGCCACAAATCGGCCCTGGCAAAAGCGCCCGTTTTGAAACACACGCCCGCGATGAGGGTCGCCTCAGGGTCACTGGCAATCCAGCAGATGCCTATAAATTTCGCACCCCCAGCTTGCGTAATGTCGCCCAGACCGCACCCTATGGCCATAACGGCACCTATGGAACGCTCAAAGCAATCATCCGCCATCACCTCGACCCCGTGGCCTCGCTCAAAGCCTATGACGTCACGCAATTGGTTTTACCCAATCTGCCAAACAGCCAGGACTTTAGGGCCACGCGCGACCCATACCAGCAGGCCGCGATTGCCGCTGCCAACGAATTACCCCCCAGCGACATGAGCGAGACGGAGATCACCCAAATCGTGGCTTTCCTAAACGCGCTGTCAGACACTGCCAGCCTGTCAGGCCAACTTGGCGTGCCACGCTCTGTCCCCAGTGGTCTGCCGGTAGATCAATAAACACTCACCTTCAGGCCAGTTGCATTCCGGGTCAGAAAAACCGCTTTTCCGGCCCCAACCTCCTGCCAGTCCGAGACCGTTTGGTCAGGCCATATCACCCGTATCTGCGCCGACAGCGCCAGCCCCAAGCCAAAATGCTCAGCCGTGATCTGCCCACCGGCATGGCCACCTCCAACGGTCAGTTCACGGGCAAACATGTGGTCTCCGACCCTGACTTCAATCCACGCACCAATGGCATCCCGATTGGGTGCCGCTTGCCGCAGCTTAACCGCCAGCCAGTTGCCCGCTCCCCTTGTGATATTCTGATACAGTTCCAAAGGACCCTGTCGGTTGACAACCGCCAAATCCAGCAAGCCATCAAGGTTCAGATCTGCCATCGCGCCGCCACGCCCACGCAGCAATGACGCAATGCCTGCACTTTCCCCCGCCTCATAAAACATCCCATCCGCCGCTTGCAGCAAAAGGTTATTGGGATCATCCATTGCGCTACCTGGCATCTGCTGCACGTTGCCTTTGGTAATAAAGATATCGTCCAGCCCGTCATTTTGCACATCACCAAACCCGACATGCCACCCGGTCGAAGGCCGACCGTCGCCCCCGGTATAGGGTCGGTGCGCTGTGGTGCCGCGACCATACGTGGCGTCACGATACGACGGCCCGCCTGCATCCTTATTGAGCATTTGCAGCCGCTGATCCCCCATCGAAGTCAAATAAACCTCTGGAAATCCATCTCCTGTAATGTCGCGGCTGGCGATACCCATGCCCCACAACTTGTGATTTTGCCACCCATCTTCAGGTTGATATAGCCTTGGAAGATCGGCCATCTGCCACATCTGTTCTTGACCATCGTGCAAGTAATAATGACGGTCATTGCTAACCCTTAGATCAGCCTGACCGCGGCGCCCCCAGTCAGTGAATAACATCGACAGCGGACAATAGCCCGGTTCAAGGGCAATCGGTGCGACATAGCGCGATCCCTGAGGGCGAAACAGGAAGTTTGTATCACAGGTGCCAAAAGGACCCTCGGGGTCGGTCCGGTCTACATAATTGCCAAACGCCAGCGTTGGCAGGGTGTTTCCCGCCTCCCAAGTAGCCGAAAAGGCTGTGCTCCACCCCTGATCGTAATTCTCAAGAGGGTCCGGCGTTGGAGTGAACCGACATCCAGCCTGCCCCATCAAAAGCCGATTTCGCCCCACCCGCAAGATGGCAAGATCCATAAAACCATCACTGTTAACATCAAGCGGATAAGCCCCAATCACGTGCTCCAAGATCAGCTCAGGCGGGGTGTTTTCGACAAATTTAATGTCACCAGCTCGTGCAGAGGTATTGCGCAGTAAAACTGATGGGTTGGCGCCCCCAGCGGCAAAAATATCCGGCATCCGGTCTTGATTGCAATCAAACACCGCCATCCCGCCGCCAACGTAATATTCCCATCCACCGTCGTATACATGCTGCGAGATATCAACCGAAGCGAAGACCGGGGCCGAGGAAGGCTCTGCCCCGGCAGCGCTCACAAGGGCAATTGTCGTAAGACCTGTAAAAGCCCACCTCATTTGCAGGCCAAGCATCTGATACAGCCCACAGGATTTTAAAAGCATCCCAGCGAAGACTTTATCAATCATGCCCACTCCTCTGCACTATCCAGATACGGTATTGATCACCCTATTAAGAGGCCGCCAGGCAAGAGACGGCCCGGCGCTCTATGCTTACGGAGCCAGACCCAGCCGTTAAGCCTCTTGCATCGCCCCTGGTCCCGCCACGGCACCAGCGGGACATTTACCCATGATAATCATGCCTAGCACCTCGTCTTTAGACACGTCTTCGGTGCGCGCATAGCCGACCATCTGACCGTTTTTCATCACCGCAACACGGTCCGCCAGATCGAAGACATCATGGATATCATGGCTGATCAAAAAGATACCAATACCCTCTTTTTTGAGCTGTTGGATCAGTTCGCTAACTTGCTCAGTCTCCTGTGGCCCAAGCGCAGCCGTGGGTTCATCCATGATCAAGATCCGCGCATTGAACAAAATTGCCCTAGCAATCGCCACGGATTGTCGCTGTCCGCCAGATAATTTACTCACCGGTTCCTTGAAACGCTGAAAGTTCGGGTTCAACCGCCCCATCACCTTGCGCGCCTCGGCTTCCATGGCCGCATCATCCAGCGTGCCAAAGCTGGTCAGAATTTCACGCCCCAGATAGAGGTTCGCCGCAGCATCCACGTTATCAGCCACGGCAAGTGTCTGATAGATCGTCTCGATGCCATATTGCTTTGCATCCCGAGGGTTGTTGATATCGGCTTCTTCGCCATTTACAAAAATCTGCCCTCCGTCGCGTTTATAAGCACCGGATAGCACTTTGATCAACGTCGACTTGCCTGCACCGTTGTGGCCAAGAATAGCCACAACTTCACCCGGAAACAGATCGACAGAAGCCTGATCTACTGCCTTGATACCACCAAAGGCGATAGACAGGTCTTTGATTTCGACAAGCGGTGTGCCTGATGTCTCAGAACTCATCTCTTCACTCCTCATTTGGCACGACGCCGGTAAACACTATCGATCCACACGGCGACCACGAGAACGGTCCCCACCACAATCTGTTGAATAGCGGCATCAAAGCCAATCAAGACCATTCCGGTTTGCAAGCTTTGCATCACCAGAGCCCCAAGAATGGCGCCATAAATCGTACCGATGCCGCCGGCGAATGACGTGCCGCCAATCACGGCCGCGGCAATGACGTATAATTCATCCAGCGTGCCAAGATTATTGGTTGCCGAATTCAACCGCGCCGAGGCGATAACGGCGGACAAGCCGCACAGCATGCCCATCAGCGCAAATATCTTTACCGTCACCCAGCGCGTGTTGATTCCGGCCAGTTCGGCAGCCTCAGGGTTACCGCCGATAGCAAACACATAGCGTCCAAACCGAGTACGCGTTGCCAGAAAAGTCATGGCGATACCCACTGCGATCATAATCAAAACAGGAATTGCAAAGCCATGGCTGATAAAAATTTCGCTGACTGGCGTTTCGATATTATTGGCTGCGACATATTGTTTGACGATGCCTTTGGGCCAAGGATATGAATTCACCAACAACACAAAGGCGATTATGCCGCCACAGGAGACCGACGCCAAGAACGCCTCGGCCCAGACCGGCCGCAAGGGAAACTGAAAGCGCCTGCGTTGTGCCCGGCCTGAAAAAATCAGTGCCACAGCCGCAGTACACCCAAGCAGCCCAACAATCCAGCTGCCCGTCGACCCAATTGCGCCGAAGGGGCCACCTCCCAAATGTTTAAACGTGGCATCAACGGGTGAGATAGTTTCACCGCGCGCCAATAAAAACGCCGCTCCGCGCCAAACCAAAAGCCCACCGAGCGTCACAATAAACGCAGGGATGCTGAGATAGGCAATTAAATAGCCGTGAAACGCCCCAATCGCCGCACCGATCAAAAGGCCAAATACCACGGTAATGATCCAAATCATTGGGTGTCCAAGGCCTAAAAACTCGGGCAGGATCCACACTTGTAAAATCGCCATAGACATGGCCGAAAAACCAAGGATCGACCCTACTGAGAGGTCAATATGACGGGTGACAATCACTAAAACCATCCCTGTGGCCATCACTCCAATAGAGGAGGTCTGCACGGACAGATTCCAAAGGTTGCGGGGCGTTAAGAAAGCGCCAAAACCATTTACAAAGTGGCCGTAAAAATGAAAGCCTACCCAAATAAGGATCAAGGCGGCAATCATACCCAGCAGGCGGGCATCAATTTCAGTTGCACGCAGAAAACGGATAAAAGGGCTTTCCTTATCCACTTTAGCAGCGCCATGCAGGGTGGGTATATCGGTCAAGTCGCTCTCCAACCTATAAAGTGACACAAAAGTTAAGTCGCAGTCGCTTTAACTTAATAAAAAACGGCGTGCCGAAGGAAATCTGCCGGCACGCCAATTGGTTAGTGGGCAGATTAGCAGCCGTTAACGCCTGCCATTGCGCCTTCACAGACTTTGGCTTTGGCGATATGTCCCGCCTCAATAACAATATTGATGTTGGTTTTGTCGATTGGGGTTGGAGCAAGGAAAATTGCATCCATTTCAACGCCTTTGGCGCCACCGGACCATTTTACGGCACCATCGATCGCCGACATGTCAACGCCATCCGCCAATGAGGCAGCAATGTTACCTGCGGCGGCACCAAGCTGACGTGCATCTTTCCAAACAGACGTATTCTGGCTACCGCGTGCAACCCGGTTCAACGCAGCGTGATCACCATCCTGACCAGAGACCGGAATGTTCATGCCTTGAGCTTGTAAAGCAGCAATCGCCCCACCGGCCATACCGTCATTTTCAGACATTACAGCATCAACATTGTTGTTGTTGGCGGTCAGAATTTGTTCCATGTTCTTCTGAGCATTGTCGGGCTTCCAGCCATCAGTGAAGGCTTCACCAACGATTTTGATCTTACCAGATTCGACATCAGCGCCAATCACATCCATCATACCTTCCAGCAGAAACAAAGCGTTAGGATCGCCCTTATCACCCTTGATGATGGCATAGTTTCCGCTCGGAACAGCGGCTTGGATCGAGCGTGCGATCACCCGGCCAACTTCTTTATTGTCAAACGTGAGGTAGAACGCGCGGTTGTCTTCAATCAGGCGATCATATCCCAGAACAGGGATACCTTCCGCAGATGCGGCATCAACCGCGGCGCCAACCGACCCGCTGTCCACTGATAGAATGACCAGTGCGTCAGCGCCTTGCGCAATCAGGCTTTCGACGTCGGTCAATTGTTTAGCTGCAGATGATTGCGCATCGGCAGAAATATAGCTGTCACCATTTGCCTCAATTGCAGATTTCATGGCTGCTTCGTCAGTTTTCCAGCGCTCTTCTTGGAAATTAGACCAAGAAACACCAATTTTTTTGCCCTCAGCAAAAGCCGCTGTCGACAGTGCCGACACAGCGACGGATGCGGCCAAAGCCGCTGTTAAAACTTTATTCATGTGATCCTCCCACAAGATTTAAAACATTGATCAATGTGACCAATATTATGTGCACTATCAATTTTCATGACAGTCGAGCAAAAACAAACATGATTTCACCACCAAGTCAATTCGAGTCTCGAAAAAAAGGCTGGTAACTTAAAAAATTCTGTCTAATCTATTATTTAGATGGAAAAAAATGTGTTGGAAATATGAGAAATAGGAATACGACCGAGGGGTTGCGCCATCACAATCGTGCGCTGGTCTTGCAGAGCTTGCGGCGCATTGGCCCCAGCTCACATACTGAAATAGCCGAAGTCTCTGCTCTGGCATCCGGGACGGTGTCGGTAATCACGGCCGAGTTGTTTGAAGAGGGAGCACTTCTCAAGCAGGAACAGCCGCCCTCAAAAGGCCGCGGCAGGCCACGTGTTCTGCTGACGCTCAACCCTGAATTTGCCCGTCTCGCTTTTATCCACATCATTTCAGGCGAAGTGGAGTATTCGCTGATCAACTATAACAATGTCCTGCTCGACCGGTTCAAAGTGCTGCGCCACGGTTCTGAAACCGATGCTGCAGCGTTTGGGACACAGGTCCGCCGAGATCTGTTTCGTTTGGCTGAACGCTCGGGATTGGCCCCCCACGATATTGCCCATATTTCTATCGCCACCAAAGGTTTGGTTGGCGGTGGCGGGACGAAATTGATGTGGTCGCCGGTATTTGGCGACAGCCAAATTGATTTCCAAGCGCTTTTGCGACCCGATTGGGCAGGAAAAGTTACTGTCAATAACGAGACTTGCTTTTCGGCTCACGCAAAACTGGAAGAAGCGGGCAGGTTCGCGCGCCATCACGCAGTTCTATCGCTTGGAGACAGCATTGGCCTTGGCATCGCAAGCCGTGACAGAAACGGACAAACCACCTATCAAGCACCGCCTTTCGGGCATATGCTTCACATGCCCGATGGGCCGCTGTGCAGATGCGGTGTGCAGGGGTGTATCGAAGCCTATTCGGGGTTTTACGGCATTCTACGCAGCGCATTTGATGCGCCCGCTGACCATATTCCAGCAAAATTCATTCCCAAGGATCAAATGGACCAGCTGGCGTCCAAGGCCAGACAAGGGGATCAGATGATCCGGTTCGCTTTTCGACAAGCCGCAGATGTATTGGCCATGGGGTTATCGCGCCTTATGACCATCCACGGGCCAATGCCTGTAACCATCGCCGGACCCGGTCTGTCTTATTTTGATCTTATGGAAGAGCAATTTAAAATGCACTTGGAAAAAAACCTGCGTATCAGGGTCAGCCATATGCCGCAGATATCAATTGAAACGAACGAACGACGGCTGATCTTTGCCAGTAACACGAAAGTTAGCCTCGCTGCCTTTGACGGCGACTGTGTTGCCACACGGTTGGTTGACAGGCCAAAATCAGCTTAACGCGCGTTTCAAAATCGCAGAACCTGTTTACAGATCGAAAAACCATCTGTAACACCCCCTACTCCGCATTGAAAAAAAACAGTTTTTCGCCATCAATCTGATAATTATTGATAAGCTCTTTCGCCCGCGACGAGGTCAGCCACGCCTCAAGGTTTTTAGCCTGAGTGGTTTTCACGTGGCGGTGCAACAACGGATTAACCGGCAGATAGGCATATTGATTGAACAGTGCCGGATCCCCTGCATACAGCATTGCAAGGCCGCCCTTATTGCCAAAGTTTAACCAGCTGGCCCGGTCTGACATAATATAAGCATTCATACCGCTTGCAGTGTTTAATGCCGCCCCCATGCCCGCACCGACAGACCGGTACCATCCATTTTTCTGGTCAAGATTTGCCGCAATTGCACCCCAAAGACTGCGTTCTCTGTTGTGGGTGCCACTGTCATCACCACGGCTTACAAACACCGCCTCGGCATCGGCTATCTTACGCAGCGCTTCTTGTGCAGTCCGCGCTGCCGCAATCCCAGCGGGGTCACTTTTAGGGCCGACAAACACAAAGTCATTGTACATTATATTGCGGCGATGAGTTCCGTACCCTGCGGCAACAAAAGCCTCTTCCGCGCTGCGCGAATGCACAAGGATCGCATCAACGTCTCCTGCCTTTCCAAGGCGAATGGCCTGCCCCGTGCCAACCACTAACAAATCTAGCTTGAGCCCGATATCTTGTTCAATTGCCGGTAACAAACTGTCAGACAAACCCGAGTTGTGAAAGGACGTCGTCACCGCCATCCGCATGTTGTCTGCCGATACCATAGTCGCGCTGGCCGCAAAGCACCCCAAAAAGGTGATCAGTCGTTTCATCATTCAATGATATCCCCGTTTAGAAAGGCCCGCGCCGCATCAGTTTTTGGGTTCTCAAAAAATACTTCTGCAGGCGAGAACTCATGCAGCTTGCCCTGCAGTATGAACAGCACTTCACTACCCAAACGCCGCGCCTGCCCCATGTCATGTGTCGCCATGATGATCCGCGTACCGTCTGCGCTGGCCTGCAGCAGCAAGGTCTCTATCTCACGTGTTGCCCGACCATCCAAACTGGCGCAGGGCTCATCCAGAAACAGTACTTCGGGCTTACGGATCAACGCTCTGGCAAGCGCTAGTTTTTGCTTCTCTCCGCCAGACAGCACTGCAGCGGATCGCGTCAAAACCTGTGTCAAACCAATGCGTGCCGCCCACCTTTCAGCCTCAGCATTTGCAATTTTGCGCGGCACATTCTGGATCCTCAGCGGATAGGTAAGATTGTCACACACAGATCGTCTGAGCATAACCGGATTTTGGAAAACAAAAGCCTGTTTGGCCCGCGCACTGATTTCGTCGCAGGCCCAGGACACTGTGCCATCTGCCAAACGGACAACACCGTGCAGCATCCGCAGCAAACTGGTTTTTCCCGATCCATTCGGTCCCATCACAATCGTGAGGCCTGGGGTCCGTAACGTAAAGTTAACTGGACCAATTAAAACCTTGCCACGGCGACGGACCTGAGCTTTTTCAACAACGAGCGGCATCATCGAAGTCACCAGCGCCCCTCCACTTCTGTTCGGGTTAAATAATGTATCGCCAGATTGACTGAAAGCGCCATGAAAATCAAAACGAAACCGAGCCCTAACGCCAGTCCAAAATCTCCCTTTCCGGTCTCAAGCGCAATCGCTGTGGTCAGCACCCTGGTCACGTGATCGATATTACCGCCTACCACCATAATCGCGCCAACCTCGCCGATGGCCCGGCCGAACCCCGCCAGAGACGCGGTCAAAAGTGCCCGCCGTCCATCCCAAAGCAAAGTGCTGATACGCTGCCATTGGCTGGTATTCATCGATATTAACAAATCGTGGTATTCTGACCATAAATCACGCAGAGACTGATGCGCGATCGAGGCCACCAAAGGGACAATAATGATCACTTGCGCAATCACCATGGCGCTTGGGGTAAATAACAAGCCAAGCACACCCAACGGACCAGATCGCGACAGAATAATATAAACACACAAACCGACAACTACCGGCGGCAGCCCCATCAACGCGTTCATCACAGCAATCACTACACGCCGAAAGCGAAACCTTTTGACAGCCAGAAGCGCACCAAGTGGCAGCGCAATGGCTGAAGCAATCAACAGGGC
>DDEJ01000142.1:2773-5431 GCA_002336405.1 Rhodobacteraceae bacterium UBA1957 | reverse complement strand
GGTCACCAACAACCAGATGCCCTGCATCACCCCATCTAGAATATCACTCATCTTTTCTTTCAGGGCTGCGCCAGTAGACCTTATAGTCAGGTTTCACCTTTGCCCGTATCCGTCAGGCAGAATTTAGAACTTAGACCAAGCAAACACACCAAACAACCAATTTTGTGATATCGGATAACACAGCGCCAAACTGACCCGACGCCAGACAAACACGGCATCAAAAATAGACAACTTGTCATTCCGTAAATCTTTGAGGTTGTTAAGTTCGTGGCAACTCGCCCACAGGTGTCTCGCGCCAAAATCCATACAATGCTGTGCAGCAATAGGGTGCAGCCAGGCCTCTGGACCTGTGCTGCGCTCGGCCCATCAGACACCCAATTGCGGGCTGTATGTTAAGCAGAGCACACTTGTCCTATCGCGGCTTTGATCATCTTGAACATCGTATCAGTCGACCGGCTGGTGGGGCGTTCTCTTGCAACAATAATAGCTAATTCATGCTCCACCTTGGGCTCAAATGGCTTCCAGAGCACCCCATCAGAAAGATGGGCCTTGCCATTGATTGGGTCAATAATCGACAGGCTGCCGCCCGCGGCAACAAGATTTCGAGCAATAGCAAAATATGCGCTTGAAACAGATCTCTTTACGTCAATTTTCGCCTGTGACAATACAGAATCGACTTGGCGGTCCACAGTGTGATCGCCCGTAATACCGATAAAAGAACGCCCGCTGAGATCATCAGGGCGCACCACCGAAACTTTCCGCAAAGGATCATCATTGCGCATGATGCATACGCATTTCAGCCGAAACACTTCTGCCTTCAGACCAGCCACCGGCACCGGCGTATCGATCAACCCGATATCTACCTGACCACCGCTGACCAAAGACGCAATCTGGCGCGAACTGTGGACCTTAAGTTCCACACTTAAACCAGGGTTTTCGACCTGAAAAGCCGCAATCACTTTGGGCAGAAAATTAATCGCTAACGCCCCGTTGGCGGCAATACTCACAGCCCCCACTGCACCAGAACGAATTTCTTCCGCCCGTTGGTTCATACGCGCAAAAGCCAGCAAGCTTTGCGCCACTTCACCATGCAAGTGCAGCGCCTCCGTGGTCGGCGCGAAGAATCCTTTTGAGCGGTGAAACAGCGAAAATCCAAGTTCGGCTTCAAGATTGCTCAGTGCAATGCTCACCGCGGGTTGGGTCAAATTAAGCCGAGTTGCCGCGCGCGACACGGACCCGGCCTCAATAACCGCGCTGAACACTTTCATATGTCGATGGGTGATTGGCATAATCGAATCCAAAAATTGCTGAAGACTGCATAAACAAATCATATATTATAATAAATGTTTTTAAATTGCTTTAATTAAATCGCCTGCCTACTCTTAGGCATACGACAATGTTTACGAGGTTTAAAATGGTCGCTTTTGAAGCGAAAGACAATTCATACCAGCGCTTTGATGGCCAGCCAGCCGACAGACTTCAATCTTGCTTTGCCTCTAATCTGAAACAGCATGCCTATTGGCTTGACCTATTGCCTCCACCGCCATCACTGCCCGAAAAGCCTTTGAAAACGGTTGACGTTGTGATCGTCGGATCTGGCTATACGGGGCTTAATGCGGCACTGGAAACCATACGAGGTGGCCGTTCAACTCTCGTTTTAGATGCTGAAAATCCGGGCTTTGGCTGCAGCACGCGCAACGGCGGGCAGATTAGTACCAGTATCAAGCCGTCACTGTCAGATCTGACTGCTAAATATGGACCCAGCAAAGCCTGCGCGATCCGCCAAGAAGGCGAGAATGCTCTACAATGGATTGAAACGCTCATTAATCGCGAGAAAATTAAGTGTGATTTCAACCGCAGCGGGCGCTATCACGCAGCACATACACCACAGCATTATGAAGCGATTGCCCGAGATGCGGAGCAATTACATAATAAAGAGGGCATTGAAGCCTATTGCATTTCGAAAGCAGACCAGCGCAAGGAACTGGGGTCAAACGTGTATTTTGGCGGCGTCGTCTTTCCAAGACACGCCTCGGTCAATCCCGGTCTGTATCATCGAGGGTTGCTTAATCGGGCGATAGAGGCTGGTGTCCATATCACGGGAAATTGCTATGTCAGCGGTCTGCGACGTGACAAAGAAAGGTTTATTCTGTCCACCTCAAAAGGTGAAGTAAGTGCCGGAGATGTGATCATCGCGACCAATGGCTACACCACCAACCTGACCCCTTGGCTCCAGCGTCGGGTGATCCCAATCGGCAGCTATGTTATTGCCACAGAAGAACTCCCAACCGAATTGGTGGACACGCTATTCCCAACGGACCGGATTGCCAGCGACACTTGTAAAGTGGTTTATTACTATCGCACCTCTCCTGATCGCAAACGGATTTTATTTGGTGGCCGGGTCTCTGCCAGAGAGACCAATCCGCTGATCAGCGGACCCGCGCTCTATGAGGATATGTGCCGCATTTTTCCCGAGTTGGCAGGCTTCAAGGTGTCTCATTCCTGGAGCGGCACAGTGGCATATACGTTTGACGAATTGGCCCATACAGGCCTCTACGACGGTGTGCATTACGCTATGGGATATTGCGGGTCAGGCGTCTCAATGGCCAGCTATCTTGGAATGAAAATGGGTCAAAAAGTTCTCGGCCAAAAAGATGG
>DDEJ01000142.1:0-2456 GCA_002336405.1 Rhodobacteraceae bacterium UBA1957 | reverse complement strand
CCAAAAAGATGGCCAGACGGCGTTTGATGACCTGAAGTTTCCAACACGGCCTTTTTACAAAGGTAATCCATGGTTCTTACCAGCAACCGTCGCGTGGTACCGTTGGCAAGACCGCCGGCAATATGAAACCGCAACTAAGGGTTCAATGAGTTGACCATAATTAGCAAAAAATTAAACCTGCCTAAACCCAGCTTTGCATCCAATCTTACGTTATTCATGGACATACAAGTTTCAATAACAAGGCGACATTTTGCTGATTACTTGACCAACAATCAATATCAGTCAATGCTGAACGCGTTGCCAGCTTGGAGAGAATAGAGCTGTATAGAAAAAACAGTCGCACAATAAATTAAAATAACGATAAATAACCTTTGAAAAAGTCAGGAGAGAGAGAATGTTTAAGGATTGTACTACGTCAGAAAAGTCAAAAGGGTTCGTAGCTGCGCTGGGTCTGGCAGCGCTTGGCATAATTAGTTCCAGCGGTGCTTTTGCCGAAGCCGTAACGGTCGTTTCATGGGGCGGATCTTACGGCAAAGCTCAGGATGCGGCGCTGTTTACTGATGCTTCAAAGAACTCCGGCATTGCGATCAACCGCGAGTCCGGCGCCAGCATGTCGAAAGTAATGCTGCAAGTGGAATCGGGTGCAGTTACTTGGGACTTAGTGGTAAGCGGGTCCGGTGGATGCGCGTCTGCAGCAGCTAATGGAGCGCTTGAGAAAATTGACTTCAGTGTTGTTGACGTGTCTAATTTCCTTCCCAACACATACACGGACCACTGCATAGGCTCAGATGTATTTGCGACCGTCTTTGCCTGGAATACCGAAAAATATGGTGAACCAGGCAGTCCAGGTGCACCAAATTCTTGGGCTGATTTTTGGGATGTAGAGAAATTCCCTGGTACCAGATCATATCGCTTAAACAATGTAGATGGCGTTCTCGAGCCCGCCGTTATGGCTATGGGTGTCCCCGCAGAGCTAGTATATACTTTTCTGTCTTCAGAGGAGGGTATCAGAAAGGCTATCGATAAAATACGTGAGTTAAAACCACACATTGAAGTTTTCTGGAAGTCTGGCGCAATGCAAGCTCAACTCATGAAAGATGCAGAAGTCGACATGATCACTGGCTGGAACGGACGCTTTGACAACGCGAAAAAAGATGGTGCAAAGGTTGGTTATACCTTCAATGGCGCGCTTCGCGATTATGACGGCTTTGGAATTCCGAAAGGCGCTCCTAACAAAGACCTAGCGATGCAGTTCCTTGCTGAAGTGTCAAAGCCGCAATATCAAGCAAACTTGCCATTTCATATTACTTATGGGCCAACCAACAGCAAAGCTTACGACATCACAACAGCACCGCAGGAACTACTCGAGGCCCTGCCATCCCATCCCAACAATGTTGGAAAAATGCTTGCTGTCGATCTCGACTGGTACGCGAAAAACCGTGGCCGGGCACTTGAGCTATACATGGAGCTTTTGAGCGAGTAACTGCTATTTAAAATCCATTTGGTGCGAAGAGTGATGTCTCCGCACCAATTTTTTTACAGAATATGAGCACATGGAAAAATACTCTGCAGTAACAGGCACAGATACCACTACGTCTCTACCGATTTCGATTGCCGATCTCACCAAAAAATATGGTGTATCTTTCGCATTAAAGTCGGTTAGCCTAGACGTGCAGGCGGGTGAGTTTTTGACACTGCTTGGCCCGTCTGGGTCAGGCAAAACAACTTTGTTGATGGCGATTGCCGGCTTTAACCGACCCAATGCTGGTAGTATTAGGTTTGGTAACAAAGAGATGATCCTGACTCCGCCACATCAGCGCGAGGTTGGAATGGTTTTCCAAAACTACGCCTTATTTCCCCACATGTCAGTCTTCGAAAACGTAGCGTTTCCATTGAAGTTGCGCCACGTGCCGTTGCAGGAGCGTCGTTTGCGCGCGTTGGAGGCGCTGGAAACAGTGCAGCTCTCCCAATATGCCGAAAGACAGATTGACCAGCTTTCAGGCGGTCAGCGCCAGCGGGTGGCACTTGCGAGAGCCTTTGTGTTTCGACCTCGCATTCTGTTGATGGACGAACCGCTATCAGCGCTGGATAAAAAGCTGCGCGAGCAAATGCAAATTGAATTGAAACAACTGCACCGACAGCTTGGAGTGACCACCGTCTATGTCACTCATGACCAGCGCGAAGCATTAACCATGTCAGATCGGATAGCGGTAATCAATGAGGGCGAGATTGTACAGATTGGCACTCCAAAGCAAATATACAATACGCCAGTCAACGAGTTTGTCGCCGACTTCATTGGCGAGTCCTCAGTGCTGCCGCTAGATTGTGATGCAGTCGGTAAACTGACGTTTTCTGACCAGATAGTCTCGACACTGGAACCTGATCAGACGCAGAGGGCATGGTCGCTGCTGATACGACCAGAGCGACTGACGCTGGTTAACTCTGGATCTGTGCCG
>DDEJ01000129.1:5344-6456 GCA_002336405.1 Rhodobacteraceae bacterium UBA1957 | reverse complement strand
CGAATGCGGGGTCAAATGAAATATGGCTCGATGCAGACTCCTAATTTTTTTCTGTCGATTAGCAGGATTGGTTTTTTTCAAAAGCTATTTTATAGTAACTCTGTGAAAAAAAATCCTATCCCTTATCTCATTGCTGTTGACGGCGGTGGCACCGGCTGCCGGGTCGTCATTGCCCGCCCCAAAGGCGGAATTTTGGCCTCAGCCGAGTCCGGGCCCGCCAATATCGCGACAGCATTTGGCACTGCCCTGCACACAATCATCAAGACCGCCTCTGAGGCCTGGCAAAAAGCAGGTTTGGAGGCCGCCACAATGCCGCAGGCCGTTGCAGTGCTAGGACTTGCAGGCGCGAATATTGGCGATGTGGCTCAGCGGCTAAAACGCAGCCTGCCCTTTACGCAATCTTATGTGACCGACGATCGCGAAACGACGCTGCGCGGCGCACTGGCAGGGGCAGATGGCTGTCTGGCTGCGGTGGGCACCGGATCTTTCTTTTGCAGTCAAAACGCCGGGGTGACCCGATCAATTGGTGGCTGGGGTTTTTCGGTTGGTGATGACGGCGGTGGCGCGCGACTGGGCCAGGACCTGCTGCGACGGGTACTGCACTGTCACGACGGAATTGAAAATCACAGCGATTTAACGCGGTCAGTCCTTCAAGCCTTTGATAACGACCCTGCAGCAATTTCGACATTTGCTCTTAGTGCAAGCCCCCATGATTTTGGGTGTTACGCCCCTCAGGTCATCAAAGCCGCTGACGCAGGTGACCCGCAGGGTGTCAACCTGCGCACCAGTGCGGTAAACGCCATTCAAACCGCTCTTGAAGCGGTGGGATTTACCGGTCAACAACGGCTTTGCATGTGTGGCGGGTTGGGACGGGCGGTCAGCGGCGTGCTGGATCCTGTATATCGGGACAATCTCGTCAAGCCAAAGGGCGATGCGTTGGCAGGGGGCCTTGCAATCGCGCAAAGCATCTTAAATCAAAGTCAGCCCATTCAAAATATGGACAGTAAACGGCGCCCGCTTGAGAATTAAAACACTGCCAGTCCTGAAACCGCCTCTGAGAGAGACTTCATTTTTACCGGTCTGCAAAGAGCACACCCAATGCTAACATCCAA
>DDEJ01000129.1:2773-5010 GCA_002336405.1 Rhodobacteraceae bacterium UBA1957 | reverse complement strand
CCAATGCTAACATCCAAAAATAGACATAATTTTAACGCTGATATTATTCTTTTGTAAAATATTGCAGGCACAACGCCAATCACCAAAGCCCATTTTTCAGACCACCACACGGCAGATTAACCCAGAGTAAACCTTGCCTGGCAGTCTGAGCAGATCAGACAAATCATAGTGTATTAGAAGGATTGCGTCATTGAGCCTCAATACCGGAAAAGTTCAAACGAGTATTATGAATTTGATTGAGCGGGTTCAGCTTTCTGACCCTATAAACATCGCCGATATTGGGGTCGCTTCAATCAATGAAACACCAGCATATTCGGATTTGGTTATCGGTGGATAAGGATATCTCTTTGCCTTTGATGGCGACAGCCGGCAGATACCGGCGCCTCAGAAGCTATATGGCGAACATGCCACTTTTCTTAATCCGCGATCATTTCTTGGCAGACGGTGCCCAGCATACGGCCTGTATCTGTCGCGAAGACACCGCCATGACCCCGCTTCTCAAGCCGCATCAAAGCGCCCTTGCGTTCTTTCATAATTTTTCATCGTTCGGAAAGGTGGTACAGCAACAGCGGATACAGACAGCGCGGTTGGATGTTATAGACGAGATTGGCGATCTTCACTTTATTAAACCAGACGTTCAGGGCTCAGAACTTAACGTTTTGAAAAAAAGGGCTCAAAAAGCTCTCGAATTGCGTGGCTGTACAGTTAGAGGTTTCTTTTATTTGTTTGTACGAAAACCAACCAAGCTTTGACGAAGTTGATATGTGGATGCGCAGTATAGGCTTTGCTCCTCATCGTTTCTTGGACATCAAGAGCTGGTCGATTTCCCCGACGACAAGAGGGAATGATTTCAGGCAACCTTTTAATCAATTGCTAGAATCAGATATTGTCTATGTGAAGGATATGCTGAACATAAAAAACCACTCATCTGTCCAATTGAAGATGCTTGCAATCATATCTGAGGTTTCCTTTGACAGCCCCGATTTGGCAATTCGTTGTTTGTGGGAACTGATGTCCCGAACGACCCTGGACGCCAGGGTCATTTCGCAGTTCACCGTGGCTAGGACATAATACCGGCGGTCACGCAATATTCAAAATCCGCATGATCTGAAAAAAGCGCGCAGCTGAAACATCCCAAAGGCCCAGCAGTCCGTCATCGTGGCGATAGCCTCTAGACATTGGCGCAAGGACACAACATCATATAGTTTATTACCAGCCGAAAATCTGTTTGCCACATCACCGCTTTGACACGAAACCATCTGTGGAATATGCATAAAAGAAAGACCTTACATGTCAGATACTCTTACCCTCTCGCGCCCAGAAATCGAAGCTCTTTTGCAGATCGAAGACGGCTTCGACCCCATCAAAGACGCCTATATCGCGGTCACAGATGGCCGCTGCGATTTACCTCCAGTGGGGTATCTCGGTTTTCCCGACGCAAAGGGCGATTGTCACATCAAATACGGTCATATCGCCGGAGACTCCGTGTTTGTGATTAAAATTGCAACGGGGTTTTACGATAATCCCAGCAAGGGGCTGGCATCGAGCAACGGTATCATGCTGGCCCTGTCTGCAGAGACTGGTGAGGTCATGGCGATCCTGCAAGATGAGGGCTATCTGACCGACCTTAGAACCGGCATCGGCGCCGCTCTGGCCACAAAGGCCGGATGTCGGGGTGACGCCCAAAGGGTCGGTGTGGTGGGCACCGGCATTCAGGCCCGTATCCAAATCCGCTGTCTCAACGCGCTCATGCCCGATGCAGGTCTGGTGTTTTCCGTCTGGGGCAGATCAGAGAAAAAGATGCGCCAACTCGCGCAAGATTTAGCGGCGCACCAGATATCCGTCACAGTTCAACCAGACCTCGAGACGCTCTGCGTAAACGCAGATATTTTATTGACAACCACCGCTGCCAAGACGCCCCTGATCCGCTCAAGCTGGATTTCAGATGGCACCCATATCACCGCCAGCGGCGCCGATGCGCCCGGCAAACAAGAGCTGGACAGCGCCCTGACCGCCCGCGCCGACCTTCTAATACTGGACAGTGACGCACAATGTATTGATCACGGCGAAGTCGCCATTCCTGCAGAGGCTGGTCTGCTGTCACCTGACCGGTATCGCACACTTGGCAAAGTTCTATCAGGTCAACAAGCGGGGCGAAGCGCGCCCTCTCAGGTCACGATCGCCGATCTCACCGGGCTTGGCAGTCAGGATATCGCAATTGCGCGCACGGCGCTTGA
>DDEJ01000129.1:0-2362 GCA_002336405.1 Rhodobacteraceae bacterium UBA1957 | reverse complement strand
AAGACACCAAGGAATACAGGATGACATCACCTTTACAAGACAGCCGAGACACCAACCCCACAGAGATCGCGGCACGTGCGGTCATCGCCTATAAACGAATTGCATCACAAATATATAAAACGCCGTTGTTGCCCTCAAAAAACATCGGGGCCACTCTGGAATGTAATCTGTTATTCAAGGCGGATAACTTCCAGCTAACAGGCTCTTTCAAAATTCGGGGCGCCAGCAGCAAAATGAGCGTGATGGCCGGCAGCGAGAAACTGATCACCGCCAGTTCCGGAAACCATGGAATCGCCTGTGCCAGCGCGGCGCAAGCGTTCAATCGCGATATGACGGTTGTGCTGCCGGAAACTGTTGCACAGGCCAAACTCGCAAAGATCAAATCTTACGGGGTCACCGTGATTCTTGAAGGGGCAGAATCTGGGCTTGCGGAACTGCATGCACAGAAACTGGCTGCAGAGACGGACGGGTTAATTTATGTCTCACCCTACAACGACGTTGATGTGGTCGCGGGCCAAGGCAGCATCGGTTTAGAGCTTTTAGACCAACATGACAGCATCGACAATATTTTCATTTCCATGGGTGGCGGCGGTTTGATCAGCGGCATCGGATCGGTCATCAAAAGCTTTTCGCCAAAGACGCGGATCATCGGCGTGGCGGCCAAGAACTCGGACGCGCTTGCGGCTTCAATGGTGGCAGGCACAGTGGTAGAGACCGAGCATTATGCAACACTGGCCGACGGGGTTGCAGGCGGCATGGACGTCGGCAGCGTGACATTGCCATTGGCGATCGAAACCGTAGACGAGGTGATCACCTGCAGCGAGGCAGAGATCACCGCAAGCCTGCGGCGTCTGGCCCATGAAGAACACCAGTTGGTCGAAGGGTCGGCCGCGCTGGCGTTAGCCGGCTTAGAACAGGCCGCCAACAGGTTCAAAGGCGCGACCAACGTGGTGCTGCTTTGTGGGTCAAACTATGACCAAGCCACATTGGCGCCTTTGTTGGCCGATTAGCAGGTCACACAACCGCTTCCGCACCAGTTATGCGCAAAAAACCAAGGGGGAGGGCTTTACGCCGCGCCCCCGGCGACCGGCTCCGCAATCTGTTTCATTGCTACGAGAAACTGGGCTATTTCTTGCCGGCTGTTATAGTGGCACATTGATACCCGCACACAGCCATCAAGACCCAGCGGGTTAAGGATATTGCCCGAATAATGATCAGCCTTGCGCAGATGGGTGCGAATGCCCTGCGCGTTCAGCGCCGACACCACATCAACCGAAGCCACGTCGTCGACATAAAGCGCCACCAGCCCTTCGCGCGCCGGATTATCGGCCCCCCCGATGATATGTACCCCCGCCATGTCCACCAACCCAGGCAGGTTGCCAGTGCCGTTGATCATCGCATCCGTCAATGCCGTTTCATGGGTATGGATCGCCTGCCCCGCAGCAATGAATTTTGCCCGGCGGTCAGTCTCATCCGTCACCCGAGAACCAAGCCATTCAAAATAACTTACCACCTCAGACAGAGTGGCATAAGCGCCGGTGTCGCGCGTCCCCAGTTCCCAATTATCTGCGGGACCGCCAACCAGCATATCATGCGGCAACGCCCGCAAGCGGTCTGAAATCCACGCCAACCCATAGCCGTGACGGGAAAACATTTTGTAGGGCGAAATCACATAGCCATCCACATCATAGCTGGCGAGATCAATGCTGCCGTGGGCGGCATGCTGGATACCATCGACAATGATAAAACAATCCGGTGCAACCTTGCGGATGACAGCAGAGATTGCCGCCACATCCACGGCCATACCCGTCACCGGCGAAGTATGTAAAATCGTTGCAACGCGGGTTTCCGGTGTCACATGCGGGGCATAATCTTGCGCAGTCACCACCCCGGTAGCGTCATCATGAGCAACTAAAATATGCGATTGGTCCGCAATTTTTGCCCAGCGGGCACACGCACTGCGGGTGGCGGGATGTTCCAGTGTTGAGCCCAGAACATTGCCGCCACCCACAACCCCAAGACAGGCGTTCATAATCAGCCGAAACAACAGCTCGGTGCCGCTTTCGCCCATAAAAAAGCTGCCGTCAGGGGCATTGGTGAAATCAGCCATGTCTTTTTTGGCTTTGTTTATCACGCGAACTAATTCGTGCGATCCGGCGTTATCGCGCCCCTGATTGTCGGGAATAGCGGCGTAGTCGCGCGAACAGCTCACCACCGCATTAAGCGTCAGCGCCCCACCGGCATTTTCAAAAAATACCCGCGGTCCCTGTTGCGGGCAGCTATCCACTTGGGCGAATTTACTTCTAATACTTTTCAATAGGGCGGGGGAAATTTCTGACACGGGACAACCTTCCTAATACTT
>DDEJ01000075.1:7981-8327 GCA_002336405.1 Rhodobacteraceae bacterium UBA1957 | reverse complement strand
ATCTGTTGATTGGGCTTAAAATTCTCTGAATAGGACCGTAAGGACAAGTTAACTTAGTCGATCTCGCGGTGTGAAATGTAATCATTTGCAGACCGAAAGTCGGTCATTCAAGTATATCTGAGACGCTTGAGCAACTTTCAAGGGGGCTGCGGAGCTTCATCAAAGCAATGCAACACGTAACAGCCTGAAATGCAGAGTGTATTGCACAGTAAATGGCGACCCCGGCAGGACTCGAACCTGCAACAACCTGCTTAGAAGGCAGGTGCTCTATCCAGTTGAGCTACGGGGCCTAATTTAACCTTCAAGGGCTTAAGCCGCGCCCTGTTTCTTTTGTATATCTGACAAT
>DDEJ01000075.1:7002-7579 GCA_002336405.1 Rhodobacteraceae bacterium UBA1957 | reverse complement strand
GCCCCGCATATGGCATTTTCTTGGTGGTGACTACCCCTGCCCTCGTACGCAAGTAAAGCATTTTTTCAAATGTGTGGATTTTACAATACTGCGGTTAAATCGCGCCAACCCGCCCTCTAAAAGTTAAGGCCTCATGTGACGCCCAAAATGATAAATCTTCGCCGACCCATTAAATTTTATCACCTTAATATGACCGAACAAGGGATCATCTTTGCAATCCACTATGAACGCCCCAGACCAGTCTTTGTCAGGCATACGAACAAGGTAAGCCTTTATTCGCACAGCAGCACCCAAACCCCAAACCTGCAGACCCGTCAAAATAACCATTTAGAGATTAAAATAACAACGCTGTCAGCAGCCTAAAAACTTTAATGATTTAGGCAAGCAGATCGCCAATCGAGGCTGTCATCGCCAGTTTTGTATGGTTGAACCCCCGCAACTTATCCACCGAGCACCCAGCTTGCCATCCACATCAAAGCCTAAAAATTGTCGTGTTATTTGCGGGGTCTGCCTGATCACAGCCCACCCGTGAACATCTGCCCTGCAATACGTCTAAAAAGATCAGATCATCAGATCA
>DDEJ01000075.1:3754-6681 GCA_002336405.1 Rhodobacteraceae bacterium UBA1957 | reverse complement strand
ATCAGATCATCAGATCACGGAATTAGATATCAATGACCGATTGCAACTTACATTATCAAACCAAATTTGGTGGTTGTTGCCCTTGGTAAAACGCCAATACATTGGCCAGAGCCATCCGGCCCATCTCCTCGCGCACCTCCAGAGCCGCCGTGCCAAGATGCGGCAACAACGTTACCTGCTCCATCTGCATCAAACTAGCCGGCAAGTCTGGCTCGTGTTCATAGACATCCAAACCCGCACCAGCAATCTTCCGGCTCTGCAAAGCTGCGATTAACGCCACCTCATCAATCACATCCCCACGAGAAATATTCACCAGATGCGCCGTGGGCTTCATATGCTCAAAGACCTCAGCGTCTATCAAGTGATGCGAGTGAGCCCCACCGCTGGCGGCAACGACAACCACGTCAGCGTGGGCCGCCAATTCTTGCAGGCTGCCAACTTGGCGCGCCGGCATCCCGATAGTTTTGCGCGATCGGTTAAAATATATCACCGGCATCTCAAACCCAAAGTGACAACGTCGCGCAATCGCCGCACCAATCCGGCCCATGCCAATAATGCCGACAGTTTTACCAGTCACATGCTGGCCCAGCATCTGGGTTGGGTTCCAGCCCTCCCAGCGATTTGACCTCACCATCCGTTCGCCTTCGCCGGCGCGGCGGCATGACATTAGGATCAGCATCAGGGCGATATCTGCAGTGGCAGCAGTTACTGCGCCGGGGGTATTGGTGACACAGATTCCCGCCGCCTGCGCCGCCACAATATCAATGTGGTTATACCCCACACCAAAATTTGCCAGTATCTTGCAACGCGGGTTTGAAAAATCTTTAAAGGTTCGGGCAGCATAACGGTCACCAAGCGTTGGGATGATCGCATCATATAACGCCAGTGAGGCGCGCATTTCAGCACCAGACATGGGGGTCTGTTTTTGGCGCACCTCAACATCAAAAAACTTACGCGCAGCAGTTGCCACACTGTCGGGCATGGGGCGGCTGATCAGAATGCGTTTCAATGCATGCGCCCTCCTGCGGCGACTTCTCGGTCGGGCCGGATCAGAACAACCCCCCCAGCCACATCCGTCACCCCGAGCACCAGAACCTCCGACATAAAACGACCTATTTGTCGCGCAGGGAAATTAACAACGGCCAAAACTTTTGTCCCAACCAGCTCTTGTGGAGTGTAATGCGCAGTGATCTGCGCCGATGTTTTACGTTCGCCCAAATCTGCACCAAAGTCGATCCACATCTTAATCGCCGGCTTACGAGCCTCGGGATACGGCTCGGCGCGGGTCACTTTACCAACGCGGATATCAACCTTTAAAAAATCGTCAAACGAAATCTCATCCACACGACAACTCCTTTGAACGCGCCGAGGCAGCCCCAACCGCACGTTTCAAAAGTGGGCCAAAGCCTGACTGTGGATCCATCAGCACTTCAAGCGCGGCTTGCGTGGTGCCGTTTGGGCTGGTGACATTGATCCGTAATTGTTCGGGTGTTTCATCACTGGACTGCGCCAAAGCACCGGCACCGGCCACCGTGGCAGAAGCCAGTTGAAACGCCAGCGCCCTTGGCAAACCCTCGGAAATACCGGCCGCAGCCAGCGTTTCGATCAAATGAAATACATAGGCCGGCCCCGATCCAGAGACCCCGGTCACCGCATCCATTTGCGTTTCCGTATCAAGGTGCACAACTTGACCAACCGACGCCATCAACTGGTCTGTCAGCGCCAGATGATCTTGGGTGGCATTGGCGTTGCCGATCAGCGCACTTATGCCCTGACCCACCGCAGCGGGGGTATTGGGCATCACCCGAACAACCGGCGTGCGCGATCCCAGCATAGCTTGAAACTGAGCAAGCTGGACACCCGCTGCCACCGAAACGAACAACGTCTTGCCGTCCCCCAACTGACGCAAACTGGGCAGCGCGGCTTGCATCATTTGCGGTTTAACCGCAATCAAAACCACTGCCGGGTCTGCAGGAAACCCCACGTTGAGATGGACCCCCAGTGACTTAACCCACTCGCTGGGCACCGGATCATTAATCCAGATCGATTGTACCGGCACACCCGCTTCAATCCAGCCCTTAAGCAGCGCCGACCCCATTTTGCCACATCCAAGCAGTAACAATCCTTGCTCTGAAATTACACGCATCTGTCTTGCCCCAGTCAAACCTTGGTTAGATTGGAGACAACCTTAAGCCCGTCCGTAAGCCTCTGCAATGGCCACCTGCAGCGCTTGCTCTGGGGTCTGATCTCCATAGGCGACCAGTTGAAATGCCGGATAATAGCGTTCGGCGTTCTGCACCGCCGCCCCAATTATCGTATCGATCTGTTCGGCGCTTGCAACCTGACCGCCAGATTGTACCAAGCCATACCGGAAAACCATCAGTTTTTGCGTGTTCCACCACGTAAAAGTGCCTGACCAACACTCATCATTAATCAGGTTCAGGGCATGATACAGGGCCTGAATTTTTTCAGCCGGCGGATCCATTTCAAAGGTACACACCATCCTCAGAGTTTCATCAAAATCAGACCAAGCCAGCGTGATGGAGTAGGTTCGCCACTGACCAACGACCGCCATGGCGATCTGGTCATCTGCGATCCGATCAAAATCCCAATTATGATGCTCTGCAAGTGTCTCCACAATATCAATTGGATGCGTCTCGTCTTCGATAAATTGCTCGGATAAAGCCATGCCGTCACCTCTATTGTTCAGTAGTGACTGGGTTATACCGCACCCCCAGCACTAGGCGTAATGTCTAAAGGATGATAAATTTGCACATCACCATACAACATATGGTGCTCGGCATCAGGGCCTATTGTAAAGTTATATTTTTATAAAATTGAAAATTTCTCTGGTTCTCAACCCAGCGCCGCACAATTCATTAATATATCATTTATACTTTGTGGTTTTTACACTGTTTCAGAGACAA
>DDEJ01000075.1:0-3362 GCA_002336405.1 Rhodobacteraceae bacterium UBA1957 | reverse complement strand
GTCTCACAAGACAAGAGCCGGACACGTTTTGACAGCAGAATACACCCGCTATCCGTTTGTCTGCGAATCAATGCCGCACAGGACAACCAAAATTATGATTTAGGCTTTTCCAAAGCCTCAATCCGCGCAGACAGCGCAGCATTCTCTTCACGCGCTTTCTGGGCCATACTTCGCACGGCGTCAAACTCTTCACGCGTGACAAAATCCTGATCCGCCAGCCAGCGATCAATGACCGACTTGACTGCAGTCTCTGCCTCTTCTCGCGCGCCCTGGGCCACGCCCATGGCGTTTGTCATCAACTGAGAAATATCGTCGAGCATTTTATTGCGGGTCTGCATTCTAGCCTCCACCATCTTGTGCTCTTTCTATATGGTCTGCAAACCAGCGCTCTGCAAGGTTGACTTTCCAATACCTTCACGGGCAGAAACATTGCTATGATCTTATTTCCCGATATCTCTCCAAATATTTTCTCGATCACAGTGTTTGGACTTGAGTTAGCCCTACGCTGGTACGCGATGGCTTATATTGCAGGTATCCTAATTGGCTGGCGACTGGCGCTTGTCTCTTTGCAAAGACCAGCCCTTTGGCCCGACAGTGGCGCACCAATGACGCCACCCAAGTGGGAAGACCTGATTACGTGGATTATTATTGGTGTGATTATTGGTGGCAGGTTAGGGTATGTGCTGTTTTACCAGCCAGCCTACTTTGCGCAAAATCCCGGAAGCATTCTTCAAGTCTGGCAGGGAGGTATGGCGTTTCACGGCGGTTTCTTGGGCGTGGTGACCGCTGTTTTTATCTATTGTAAACGCCACGGTCTACCTCTGGCCAGCACTGCCGACCTTCTGGCGCTCAGCAGCCCAGCCGGTCTGTTGTTGGGCCGCAGTGCAAATTTCATCAATGCCGAATTATGGGGCCGCCCAACTGATTTGCCGTGGGGCGTGGCCTTTCCTGGCAATGCCGCGCAGGCCTGCGGCCAATTAGAAGGTCTTTGCGCCCGCCATCCGTCACAATTATATGAAGCGCTCTTGGAGGGGCTTGTTTTGGGTCTGGTTCTGCTTTGGTTGGCATATCGTCGCGGCGGGCTGAAATTGCCGGGATGGATCACCGGATTGTTTTTCGCCGGTTATGGCATCAGTCGGTTTATGGTTGAATTTTTTCGCCAGCCGGATGTCCAGTTCGTTACTCTGGAAAATCCGGTAGGCTTGGCCTGGCATATTGGCGGCATTGGCCTGACAATGGGGCAAGTGCTATCGCTGCCAATGATTGCAGTCGGCGTGTTCCTATGCCTCAGAGCCAGACGCCGTGCCTGATCTGAAATCAGAATTGATCGCCATGATCAAAGCGCAGGGGCCGCTCAGTATCGCCGCGTTTTTCACCGAATGTTTACTACATCCAAAATTTGGTTATTACACCACCCGCGACCCGTTTGGCGCACGTGGCGACTTTACCACTGCACCGGAAATCAGCCAGATGTACGGGGAAATGTTGGGGCTTTTTCTCGCCCAAACCTGGCGCGATCAGGGCAGTGTTGCGGCCTTTAATCTCGTAGAGTTGGGCCCCGGACGCGGTACTCTGATGGCAGACATCTTGCGCGCCACGCGCGCGGTTGCGGGGTTTCATTCTGCGCTGCAACTACATTTAATCGAAGCGTCGCCCACCCTGCAAGCCCGGCAGGCCAAGACACTTGGCACCTTCAAGCCTCAATGGCACACACAGCTAGACACGCTGCCCCAAGGCCCTTTGTTTTTGGTCGCCAATGAATTTTTCGATGCTCTGCCCATACGCCAATTCATCCGTGACGGCCAACAATGGCGCGAGCGTTGCGTCACCTTCTCCGGGGAGGATCTCATATATGCGCTGACCGAGGCTGCGCCGCACGCCACACTTGCGTATCGGTTGGCGGACACCAAACAAGGTGATCTTGTGGAAACCTGTGCCCCAGCGCAGGCCATCGTCCAAGGCATTGGGCACAGCATCACCCAACACGGAGGCGTTGCGTTGATCGTTGATTACGGCAACTGGCGTTCGCTTGGGGACACCCTGCAATCTGTCCAGTCGCATCAAAGCATCGCACCATTGTCGCACCCTGGCTTGGCTGATCTAAGCGCGCATGTCGATTTTGAAGCGCTGGCAAAAGCATGCTCGGCTGCATATACCCAACCAACAGATCAGGGGATTTTTCTCGAGCGGTTGGGCATCACGCCGCGCGCCAATCAACTGGCCAAATCCCTGCAGGGATCTGCCCTGACCTCGCATATTGCCGCACATCACCGATTGACCCACCACTCAGAGATGGGCACGTTGTTTAAAGCGCTGGGGCTCTTTCCGACCAGCGCACCACCACCGCCAGGACTTGATTTATGAGCTTAGAAATTATCACTGCCGCTGCGATTGCGCCGGTACAACACGGTTTTTTTACTCGCAAAGGCGGGGTCTCAACCGACATTTATCACGGGCTGAACTGCGGATATGGCTCGGCGGATAGTGCGCGTAATGTGCGTCACAACCGCGATCTCGTTGCAAAATCATTCGCCGTTGACCCCACGCATTTGATCAGTGTGCATCAAACCCACTCGACCCAAGTCACCACAGTGCGGGCTCCACTTAGCAAACCCGTGCAAAGCGATGCGATGGTCACCGACCAACCCGGGCTGGCACTGGCGATCTTGACCGCAGACTGCCAGCCGGTGCTCTTTTCCGACCCTATTGCAGGGGTGATAGGCGCCGCCCATGCTGGCTGGCGTGGCGCCCTTGACGGGATCCTTGAAAACACCCTAGACAAAATGGAAACCTTGGGCGCTAAGCGCGCCCAGATCCAAGCCGTCATTGGGCCATCAATCAGTCAACGCGTCTATGAGGTTGGTCCGGATTTCTTTGATAACTTTACAATGGACGAATCTGATAATGAACGTTTTTTTGTAAATGGCACTGACGATCGATTGCAGTTTGACCTCATCGGGTTTGGTCTATTCAAGCTGCGACAAGCCGGTGTCGGCCATGCAGAATGGACCGGGCATTGCACCTATTCCGAGCCAGATAGGTTCTATTCTTATCGACAGGCGACGCACCGCAAACAGCCCGACTATGGGCGGCTGATTTCGGTGATCAAGATCTAGCTTTTTGTTCCCTTGATTTGATGGTGCGATCTGTTTTTGGAATGGAAGGCAGCATTATGGGACAGATACGTCACGGCTGTGCCCCGACCACACAGGCAATCAAAGCAACAATACAGCGATCTCAAGCTATGAATGCGGCGCCAAGCCGGGAAGATGGGATCAAGGTCAAAACAGTCGCCAAATGGCGTAAGCGCGAGACCTTGGATAACCGCAAGACCGGCCTGATGGAACCTAGCCTGACGGAAC
>DDEJ01000140.1:72549-85307 GCA_002336405.1 Rhodobacteraceae bacterium UBA1957 | reverse complement strand
ACTATTTATTATTCTGCTCTAAAAGATATTTTCAGCGGTCGTTTCTTTTTATGAAGTGAAGAACTGGACACCCGACCTTCGGACAATATTCCACTTCCACCGCACACGGGATGACCCTCCCGCGTGTCCTAATGCCTCAGGGCATCCTGTAGCGGTGGAAGTGGTTATTCTCTCATTCAAAAATCAGTCAGTTATGTAAGTTTGGGGCTACGCTTTGATCAACTCATGCGATGCCTCTTTGGCGCTGCATGCATTCATAAACCAATGAAAAACAGGTCCGCGTGATGCAGACCTGCTTCAGCTATTTATTCGTGTGCAGCGTTATCTCAGCCTTACCCTTGCAGCAGGCTCAGCACATTTTTCTTCGACGCGTTGGCTTGGGCCAGCATCGCGGTCGACGCTTGCTACAGGATCTGGTTTTTCGCTAGGTTTGTGGTTTCCAATGCAAAGTCTGCGTCCTCGATCCCGCCTCTGGCAGCCGACAGGTTGGACGAGATGTTGGTCAGATTGTTGAGAGTGTGCTTCAAACGGTTGGCGACCGAACCCTATTCAGATCGTTGGTTATTTATTTGTCCGATAGCAAGGTCAATATAAATTAAAGGATCTGTTGTACTGCCCGCACTGTCAATCCCCACGGACACTCCGGGAGCATTTGGAGTATCACCATTATACAGAAATAAAGAATAAGAATCTATTTCATCATTTGAAACGGCAACATTATCGGCACCAGCCGTCTCAGCGCCAATTTGAAATGTAAAGTCTGTCTGATACCGTTTATTAAAACTGCTGGTATAATCTGTCATGCCATATTCAGGCAGACGACGGCTTGCCGCTGGCGACCACCAACTCTGGCATTGGCGCCGACACCCCGCCGAAAAGCACACGAACATTCAAGGTTGGGGGATAACCCGCCCCAGACCCTGCCGCATAAGTGCCAGCTCCACACGGTGCGCGATTTTCAACAGCGCCAGATCACCATGCGGGCGCCCCACCAGTTGAACACCAAACGGCATCCCAGCATGATCAAGTCCACAGGGCAGAGTGACCACCGGACAGCCAGTAAGCGAGAGCGCCGAAGTGATCGCAACCCAAGCAAAATACCCCTCAAGCGGCGCGCCGTTGATTGTATCGGGATGGTTTTGCCCAAGCGGAAACGGTGTCACCGCAGTGGCGGGGCAAATCAACACGTCAATTTCGTCAAACAGCGCCTGAAACCGCCGATAGATCCGGGTATGAGCCGCATTGGCCCAAGCGGCATCCGTCAAACTATAGCGCTCAGCATCCCGCACATTGCCAATTACATTCGGCCCAATTTGCCCAGCATTTTGCGCCACCAAAGCCCCATAAGAGGCGGCCATGCTTTCGGCCCGCAGTATTTTAAAAACTTCGGTGGTCTCAGACAGATCGATGTCCACCGGCGCGCTGGCACCAAAACACCCGGACACCACAGGCAGGCGCTGCGCAAACACATCGCGGATCGCATCATCAATAGCCGCCACCCCTAAGTCGGTGGAGAACCCCACGCAAAGCTGCGCAGGATCCGTGGCGGCATCACCGTTCTCAAACGCCACAAAATCAAAGCCAGTTGCGGGCGATGAAAGCGGATCAGCAGCGTCGCGTCCTGCAATGGCCGATAACATCAACGCCACATCTTCAACCGTCCGCGCCATCGGACCATCGCACCAAAGTGGCGAAAACCCCGACACATAAGACCGCGACGCGACCACACCGGGGGTTGGGCGCATGCCCACAACGCTGCAAAATGATGCTGGGATACGCAGACTGCCTCCCAGATCAGAGCCGGTCGCCAATGGCGCCATATCGCAAGCCAATGCAGCAGCCGACCCGCCAGATGAGCCGCCGCTGGTCAGCGCCGGATCAAACGGGTTACCAGTGGCGCCAAACACCAGATTGCGGGTGTTCGCCCCGGCCCCAAACTCGGGCGTATTGGTCTTGCCAAGCACAATTGCGCCCGCCGCTTTCAACCGTTCAACAATCAGCGCATCCTTGTTGGGCACGTGGTCGGCAAAACAACGGCTGCCATAAGTTGTGCGCAGCCCAGCAGTATCCATAAGATCCTTGATCAGCACCGGAAGCCCGTGCAACGGCCCACAGGGGCCGCCGTTGGCCCGCGCCGCATCACAGGCAAGCGCCTGTTGTCTGGCGTGATCAAAACACGGGGTCACCACGGCATTGACCTGCGGATTCACATCATCAATCGCGGCGATACAATCGGTCAGAAGATCCACCGCCGCCAACTCACCGACGCCCAGCATCTGGCGCATTTTAACCGCAGACAACCTGTTGTAATCAGACATAGCACCCCTGCACCCCAGCCCTTATTTCGCAAGGCCACCCAGCTCCCCCCACGGCCCCCCACGACCCCCTGCCGAGTGAACTGCAAAGCCGGAGCCGTGATCACAAGCGAACCGTTTAAAACGCGTTGAACGTCAATGTAGTCAAAGACCGTTCAATATTGGCAATGCCCAGAAGATTGTCATTGATATACTTACCCACATCCTGATCTGCTGGGATATACATTTTCAGGATCATGTCATAGTCGCCGCTGGTCGAATACAGCTCTGAATGCAGCTCACGCAGCACGATATCTTCGGCGACTTGATAGGTTTTTCCAGGTTTACAGCGAATTTGAATAAACACGCAGGTGCTCATGACAGACCTCGTTTAGTTTTTTGTAAGCTGTCACAACACGGCGCGCGGTGCAAGCGACTTGGCGTGGGCCCTTGCAATGTCTATAAGAAGGCAAATCACAGGATAAACACGCAATGCGCACCGCCAGAATTACCCGCAACACTGCCGAGACCCAGATCACCATCGACCTCAATCTTGATGGGGCAGGCACATATGACAACCAAACCGGGGTCGGTTTCTTTGATCATATGCTTGACCAGTTGGCCCGTCATGCAATGTTCGATCTAACGGTTCGCGCCAAGGGCGATCATCATATCGATGATCATCACACCGTCGAAGATACCGGCATTGCACTGGGACAGGCGCTTGTGGAGGCGGTGGGCGACAAAAAAGGCATTCAACGTTATGGAAGTTGCCTGTTGCCGATGGATGATGCGCTGGTACGCTGTGCGCTGGATCTGTCTGCGCGGCCCTATTTAGTCTGGGGGATCGACCTGCCAACCGAGCGGATCGGCCAGTTTGATTGCGAATTGCTGCGCGAATTTTTTCAAGCCTTGAGTACGCATGGCGGCATCACCCTGCATGTTGATCAGTTGCATGGTCTCAACAGCCACCATATCGCAGAGGCCACCTTTAAATCCGTGGCCCGCGCGCTGCGTGCGGCTGTGGCCATAGATCCACGCAGCGAGGGCCAGTTGCCCTCGACCAAAGGGGCGCTTTAATCACCATGACCACAGTCATAGTCGATTACGACAGCGGCAATCTGCACTCGGCCCACAAGGCATTTCAGCGGATGGCCGAAGAAGTCACATCGGGACCGGTAGTGCTCAGTTCCGACCCCGACGTGGTGCGCCGCGCCGACAGATTGGTGCTGCCTGGCGATGGGGCATTTCCCGCGTGCCGCACCGCCTTGTTCGACCACCGCGGTTTGTTCGAGGCTCTCGAAGAGGTCGCGATCCGAAAAGCCAAACCATTTTTGGGTATTTGTATCGGCATGCAGATGATGGCCAGTCGCGGTCTGGAATATACCCCAACCGACGGGTTTGACTGGATCACCGGCGAGGTGACGAAAATCACCCCAACCATCCCCGCTCTGAAAGTCCCGCACATGGGCTGGAATGACCTGATACTAGACGCCCCCCACCCAGTGTTTGACGGCATCAAAACAGGAGATCACGCTTATTTCGTGCATTCGTACCACATGCAGGTCTTGCAAGCCGAACAGCGCCTGGCCCATGTCGGATATGACGGCGAGATCACAGCGATTATCGGCCGCGACAATCTTTTGGGCATGCAGTTTCACCCCGAAAAAAGCCAGAAAACCGGCTTAAAACTGATTGCTAATTTTTTAAAATGGGCGCCCTGAAATGACGCGGATCTACTTGACCCGTTGCCACGTGCCTCCGTCGCGGCAAATTATCAGTATACAGCCCTTCACTTGCAATTGATCCCCCGATAAGACCAGTTTCGAAGAATAGGTCTTATCGCGATCCGGAGCCCAAATCTTGCCACCACCATATTTACCGTTGCCTTTGGATTTCATACCCCAAACAATCAGTTTACCAACATTCTCGCTGCTGATTTGTTTTCCTGACGGGTCAAAGCTCTTAATCAGGGTGCCACAGATCTTACCGTCGCAATCCTGCATCTCAATGTGACCAAATTTGCCATTATCATCCGCCGTCGACTGCCAGATACCAAAAAGCGGGTCGGCCTGCGCCATCCCAACCGTCAACAACAAGGCCAATGTGCTCATATATAAATGTTTCATAAACTCTCTCCTCAGTTCGCCCACAGCATGCGCGTATTGACGGCCCATTGGCAAGACCGTTTTGTGGCCGCGTTGCATTTCATGCCACGGCATGCCACACGCAGGCAAATACCACCACCTGATGAGGCAAAAGATGATCTTATATCCCGCAATTGATCTGAAAGATGGCCAAGCGGTGCGCCTGCTGCGTGGTGACATGGAAAAATCCACCGTCTTCAACAACGACCCCGCTGCGCAGGCACTGGATTTTGCAAATGCGGGGTGTGAGTGGCTGCATCTGGTCGATCTGAACGGCGCGTTCGAGGGCGAACCAGTCAACGCTGGCCCGGTTGAAGCGATCTTGGCACAAAGTAAAATACCAGCGCAACTGGGCGGTGGTATCCGCGATATGGCAACGATTGAGCGCTGGCTCGACAAGGGGTTGGCGCGGGTTATTTTAGGGACGATCGCAGTTGAAAATCCCACGTTGGTCCGACAGGCGGCCAAAGCTTTTCCCGGTCAGGTTGCCGTTGGTATTGATGCCCGCAACGGCCGTGTCGCCACCAAGGGCTGGGCCGAGGAAACCGATGTAATGGTTACCGATCTGGCAAAGTCATTCGAAGACGCCGGTGTTGCGGCAATTATCTATACCGACATCAACCGCGACGGGGCGATGCAAGGCCCCAATATCACGGCGACTACGGCTTTGGCCCATGCCGTATCCATTCCGGTGATTGCCTCTGGTGGTGTGTCGTCATTGGACGATTTAATCGCGCTACGCGATTGCGGTGCGGATTTGAACGGAGCCATTTCAGGCCGGGCGCTGTACGATGGTGCAATTGACTTGGCGCAAGCGCTCGAGGCCCTGAATGCTTAAGACCCGGATCATCCCCTGTCTTGATGTCGCCGATGGCCGCGTGGTCAAGGGCGTGAACTTTGTCGGCTTGCGCGATGCCGGTGACCCAGTGAATGCGGCGCGGGCCTATGATGCAGCAGGCGCGGATGAATTGTGCTTTCTCGACATCCACGCCACCCATGAAAACCGCGGCACGATGTTTGACATGGTGCGCCGCACCGCCGAGCAGTGCTATATCCCGCTGACCGTGGGGGGCGGTGTGCGCAGCAGTCAAGACGTACGCGCGCTTTTGCTGGCCGGAGCCGATAAGGTCAGTTTCAATTCTGCCGCCGTGGCCAACCCCGATGTGGTGGCCGAGGCCGCCGATCAATTTGGCAGCCAATGCATCGTATGCGCCATCGATGCCAAAACCGTAGCCCCCGGCAAATGGGAGCTGTTCACCCACGGCGGACGCAAACCCACTGGTATTGATGCGGTGGCCTTTGCCACGCTGATTGCCGAACGCGGCGCGGGCGAGATTCTGCTGACCTCGATGGACCGCGATGGCACCAAGGCCGGCTTTAACCTACCGATGACCCGCGCCATTTCAAACGCGGTGAGAGTGCCGGTGATCGCCTCAGGCGGGGTCGGCAATCTGGACCATCTGGTCGAGGGCGTCACCGAGGGCGGTGCATCAGCCGTGCTAGCCGCATCGATCTTTCACTTTGGCGAATACACGATTGCCGAGGCCAAGGCACATATGGCCGCAGCCGGTCTTGCCATGAGGATTGAACCATGACCCTAGAAGACCTTTTTGCCAGTATCGAGGCCCGCGCAACCGCCGACCCCGAAACGAGTTGGACCGCCAAATTATTGGCCAAAGGCCCCGAGAAATGTGCCGAGAAGTTTGGTGAAGAGGCGATTGAGGCGATCATAGAGGCCGTGAAAGATGACAAAACGCAGCTTACATCAGAGGCGGCAGATGTGTTGTTCCACCTGTTGGTGATGCTGAAATCGCGCGACGTGGCGCTTAGTGATGTAATGGATGAACTGGCGCGACGTCAGGGCCAGTCAGGACTGAGCGAGAAAGCCGCGCGCGATCCATGATGCGCGGCTTGGTCGAGGCCACATTCTGCCGATAAAATAGCGTCACAATCCAAAATGATAGCGCTACGACAGCGTTTATTGACAGACAGCGGCACATGCGGTCCAACGCAACGAGCGCCCTTGCTGATATTGGCCTAAATCCTCCAGTGCCTTCGCCCACGTTAGCGCCATGGTTTCCACATTTCAACGCGCTTACAGCACCAGTTTCGATGAAATAATGCCCGTATTAAAACCGCCTCGGCGCAATTCACCAAACAGGCGTTGATATTCAATTTTAGGACAGCGGTTTTGTACAACGTCTAACCCGCGCGCCTCGGCGATTGCGCCGGTTTGTGCGTGTTGCACCCCAAATTGCATCCAGATGGTGCGCAGCGTCGGGAACAACCGCATCGCATCGTCGGCGATCTCTGGTACAGCCTCGGACCGCCGGAAAATATCAACCATATCAACCGGTGCATCGATCTCGGACAGATGGGCTTTAACGGTTTGTCCAAACAGCGTCTGCCCGGCATAGGCCGGGTTCACCGGCAAGACGTGAAACCCGCGCAGACCGAGATAGCGGGCCACAAAATTACTGGCGCGCACCGGATTTGCCGAAACGCCCACCAAAGCAATCACTTTGGTACGCCTCAGAATGTCGCGCAAAAATGTATCGGAATAACGAAATGTCATAGACAGATCATATCGTATCTCACGCGGCTGCAAAAGCCCTGTTTGCGCCAACATAGTCCCTTGGTTAATTTTTTATGTGCCATGCATTATCACCGCATAAACCCCAACAGTGCGCACCCCGAGAGACCTCCGGCAGTTTCAAAGCTAACCAACTGACAAACTAGATGTAAATCCTGCTGTCTTGACCGGGGCTTCTGGTTTTACCGTTCCGCCAGATCAGACGCCGCAAGGGTGGGTTCTTTATGATGAAGATCGTAGACCTGCTCTGAGCGGTCCACTCCGATAATCCTGCGTTTACGGCGCAAAAAAAACTTACTCCACCCTTGCCAAGTGCCCACGGATGGGGCGTCACTGTCGCGTAAAAAGCGGTTTTTCCATAGCGGAGGCAACGGTAAGCCACAATCTTCGGCACGGCCCAGCAACCACACCAACGAAATATTTGACAGCGGCCGTGATGCGGAGAAACCACCCACTTGTCCCCCGATATCAGCATGGCTGCCGCGAAACCACATCTGTTGCATCTGTCCGGGCCAACCTTTCGAACTGTACCATAGAATAGGTGCGAATACCTGCCGGTTTTCATCGGCGGCCAAGGCCTGATATCCATGTTTGACGCTCATGGGTAAATGATGATCGTGAAACAAATGCCGAGCCGCTGTCCAGCGCGCAAACAGCGGCAGATGGTTGCCCAGCGCCCGCACCGTATCCCAGACTGCAATCATTTCGACCGGCGTGTCTTGGTGACAATATAAGTCCTTGAACCGGGCGGCAAAAGAACTGTCTGCCCCTTGCTGGTAATGGCGATAAGCCTCGCGGATATTGCGCATCGTGGCCTGTTCGGCACGCAGCAAGCCAACCTTGTCAATCACACCCGCCAGCGACCGCACCGCATAGGCCCCGCGCGAATATCCGATCAAGTAAATGCGGTCACCGGGCCGGTAGCGCGAGGCCAACACGCCATAGGCACGGCGGATTTGTTCATTGATGCCGCGCCCCAATGCCACCTCGAGCGCCGAAGACCAGTCACGCCATTGAATGCCTGGCTCATAATGGACCGAGGCGGCACCGGTTTCACAGACCAGTTTATAGCTTATGCCGGCGTTTGTTTCATAGCCAGATGGCGTCAGGGCGCACATCGTCCCATCAATAATAATAACATGGTTGCGCGGCATGCGCGCCGCGCCCGTATCGGGTTTCGGAGCTTTGCGGTACCTGCCAAGCCAGCGCTGGAAAAATTCATTCAGCCGCGATCGCATTGTGGTTTAACATCTCCCATACGCGCTGAGGGGTGAAGGGCATATCAGCCTGACGCACACCTTGATCCCAAAGCGCGTCTTGGACGGCATTGGCCACAGCGGCAAGCGCGCCCACGGTGCCAGCCTCACCACAGCCTTTCATGCCCATCGCATTTGCCGTCGATGGCACCGCCTCGGTATCAAAGCGCACCAGCGGGATATCATCGGCGCGTGGCATCGCGTAATCCATGAAGCTGCCAGTCAGCAACTGACCGTTGTCGTCATAGACCACATGTTCGGTGATTGCCTGACCAATACCTTGGGCCACGCCGCCATGCACCTGCCCCTCGGCCAGCATCGGATTGATCAGATTGCCGAAATCATCGACCACGCTGTACCGCTCAACCGTGACAACCCCCGTATCAGAATCGATCTCAACCTCGGCGACATGACCGCCGTTGGGATAGGACCGCGCCGGCAGTGTCGCCCGGGCCTGATGGCGCAGCAGATCAAGGCGGCCATCCTCTCGCGCCATCTCGGCCAGGTCGAGAAAGCTTGGCGTCAGATTGGACCCGGCAGCGCGGAAAGTCTCGTCATCAAAGCTGACCTGATCTTCGGCCACGCCCATTTTACCGGCCACATAGGGCGTAAACGCCGCAATCATTTTCGCCACCGTGGCCAGCGTTGCATTGTTCTGAACCGTCACCGAACGCGATCCCCCAGTGCCGCCACCCTTGGCAATCAGATCGCTGTCGCCCTGCACCACGCCAATCCGGTCTGCAGGAACCCCGGTCTGATCAGCCAGAAACTGGGCATAGACAGTTTCATGGCCCTGCCCATTGGATTGTGTACCAACAAAAATTGTCACCGTCGCATCCTCATTAAATCGTATATCCGCACTTTCTTCAGGATCGCCGAGAATACTTTCAATATAGTAACACAATCCCTGCCCGCGCAACTTACCTGCCGCAGCACTATCCGCTTTGCGTTGCTCAAAACCGGCTTTATCCGAGGTCTGTTCGACACGGTTCAACAGCCTGTGAAAATCACCCACGTCATAGGTTTCACCACTGACGGTGGTATAGGGAAACGCCGCCGAAGGGATGAAATTGCGCCGCCGCAATTCCCAAGGGTCCAGCCCCAAGTCGCGGGCAGCGCGGTCAATCAGACGCTCGAGCACATAAATTGCTTCGGGTCTCCCAGCCCCGCGATAGGCATCCACCTGCGTGGTGTTGGTATAAAACCCCTCAACCCGCAGCCAAGCCGCCGGAATATCATAGGCACCCGTCAGCACCTTGGAAAACAGCTCAGTTTGAATCGGCTGGGCGTATTGCGAATTATACGCCCCCATATTGCATTGGCTGTGCACCCGATAGCCGATCATCTTATAGCTGCTATCAAAGGCCAGTTCGGCGGTAGACACCAGATCGCGACCGGCATTGTCACTAAGCATCGCTTCACTGCGATCCGACATCCAGCGCACCGGGCGCTCAAGCTGTATCGCGGCATGGGCCACAACATAATATTCGGGATAGCTCATGGCCTTCATTCCAAACCCCCCGCCCACGTCGGGGTTGGTCACCCGCACCTGCTCAGGGGTGAGACCCAGCATCTCGACAAGGCGGTTTTTTTGGTTCCAAACCCCCTGCCCGTTGACAGATAAATGCAGACGGTTGTCACCCCATTCAGCAAAGCACCCGCGCGGCTCAAGCGAATTGACGATCACCCGGTTGTCGTCAATGCGCAAGCACACCCGGTGCGCCGCCTTGTCAAACGCCGCCTCGGTGGCGTCTTTGGTGCCAAAACCCCAGTCAAAGGCCCGGTTCTCAGGCGCCTCACTGTGCAGCGGCTCACCGCCGGCCTGAAGGCTCAGGTGCACCGGCAATTCCTCATAATCGACCACAACCTGTTCGGCGGCATCCCGTGCCAATTCAAGACTGTCGGCGATCACCACCGCCACTGCCTCCCCCGCAAAGCGCACCCGGTCTTGCGCCAGTAAGGGTCGCATCGGCGCCGCCCCTTGGCTGCCATCCAAATTGGTCACCGTGCTCGCCGTCATATCTAGCGCCACGCCCGCCGCCTGAAGGTCAGCGGCGGTTATCACCAATTGCACCCCGTCATGCATGCGGGCCGCATCCAGATCCAGCCCAACGATCCGCGCATGCGCAACCGGCGCGCGCAGCACATAGGCCACCAGTGCATCCGCAGGTGCAATGTCGTCAACATAGCCACCATGCCCAGTGAGAAAACGCACGTCTTCTACCCGATTGACCGACTGGCTCTTACCGAATTTTTCCACAACCATCCCCTGCCCTGTACTCTGCTACATCTAGCAGGACACTCGTATCTGTCCAGATCGGATCTGGCTCACCGAGGGGAAACTTTCCATCGACCCGATGGCGGGCCATCTTCTTTTCTGCCGGCGTCATCTCCGAAAGTGCCGGATGGCGACAAAATTACAAATCAGTGACCGCAACAATCTCGCACGCGCCATAGCCATTAAATGTGGTTGCCAGACTAAGAGAATACGCCCCTATTTCGGAAAACAGCAAATAATCGCCTTCTTGCACCGATTTCGGCAAATGCAGCGGCGACGGCAACTGATCAATACTGTCGCAAGTCGGGCCAAACGCCGTATAGGCAGCCGAAGGGTCGGTTAGTTTGATACCGGCACGCCAAACCTGATAACGCTGAGAGACACCAAGATCGCGAAATTCGGATAAAAAACCATAGATACCATCGTTCAAAAACACAGTCCGCAGCCCGCGCAAAGCTTTGATCTGTGTTGCCAGCGTAAACGCAGAGGCCACCATGGCCCGTCCGGGCTCGCAGACAAGGGCCGGTGATTTGTCACCAAACAATCCTTTGGTGCAATCGCTAATCTGGGTAAAGACCCGTTCCAGATCTGGCGCCTGACGGTCGCGCCAAACCGCAAAACCACCGCCCACATTCAATCTGTCAAGATCAACTTCAGCCTGCTGTGACACCGCATGAGCCACCTCAATATACCGCACCCATGCCGCAGGATCGGTACATTGTGTTCCGGGATGAAAGGTCAGGGACGGGGTCAGCCCGCGCTGTTTAACACAGCGCAAAAGTGCCGCCACCTGTTCCGGATCAGCACCAAACTTCTCTCCGAAATTATAAGCAGCGCCGGCAACCGGAATATGCAGTCGCACCGCAATTTCAGCACCTGCTGGCAGCGTCCCTAATTTGTCCAACTCAGCCCGACTGTCGATCGCCCATGATTGCACACCAAAACGTTTTGCTTCAGCAATCTCGACCACAGATCGCACTGGGTTATGATAATGCAGGACCGCATTTGGCAGCGCCGCACGCACGGTTTGCATTTCAGCTGGAGAGGCCACATCAAAGGTGCTCAACCCAGCTGAGGCGAGATTATCAAGCACCAAAGAACTGGCATTGGCCTTGACCGCATAGGTGACAAGACCGTCAAAACCCGACAAAAAGCGCCGGTAATTTTCATGCAGAACTTTTGGGGAAAAATACAACACCGGCCGGTCTGAACGGCTTTGCCACAGATGCGCATGCAGCGAGGCGGCAATGGGAGAAGTAGAATACATTCAACAGCCTTTTGAAACATTAGTGTTAATACAGACCATTAGCATCCCATGGTTTTTGGTTGATATCATCAGTCAGATAACCCATTGTGATTGAAAATATAGGCAATATGACACTACTAACATGCAATTAGACGAAATTGATCAAGCCCTGATCGGGGCGTTAAGGACAAATGCACGGACCTCAGTTGCCCGTTTGGGCAAACAGCTTGGCATCGCACGCACCACGGTTCAGGCGCGCATTGACCGGCTGGAGGCCCGAGGCGTCATTGCGGGATATACTCTGCGCCTGGGCGCGGCAGGACGCCCGGCCCTGCGCGCCACTGCGCTGGTCACGATTGAGCCCCGCGCCGCGGCAGAGGTGCTGCAGCGATTGAAATCGCTCAGTAATGTCATGGCTGTCCATACAACGTCGGGGCGGTTTGACCTGCTGGTGCAGATCACAGCGACCAGCACCGAGGAATTGGATTTTACACTGGATCATATCGGTGGGGCCAAAGGCGTGAAAAGTTCTGAAAGTCTGATCCATCTCTCCACTAAAATCAGCCGTGAGGCTTGAGAGCCACACCAAGACCAAGCGCCGCAATAGGCCAGCAGATAATGACCGCTCCTTAAATTGGGGTGTCACTTAGGATAAAGATGGCCGTTGTGATCAATCAAGGCGCACCGAGCGGAGCTGACCAGCCTCAGCGCAACCTCTGTTCAGTGATCACATCAAAAAACAGCGCCTTTTTATCCTCAAAACTGACGGCAACCTCAGCGCCCACAGGCAATATATCCTCTGCCCGCGTCTCGACCACCAACCGCTCACCAGTCGGTGTGGACAGATACAGATAACAAACCCCGCCCAGATGTTCACAAATTTCCACACTCAACCCCACACCGGGAATGGTCCCAGTGCTAGAACCGGTGCTTAAATCGGTGCT
>DDEJ01000140.1:53441-72224 GCA_002336405.1 Rhodobacteraceae bacterium UBA1957 | reverse complement strand
CGGTGCTTAAATCGGTGCTGGCTGTCAAAATTTGGGGGCGCAGCCCAACCAACACAGGCCGGCCGGTATCATGAGCCAGCGCAATCGGTGCCGCAATTGTCAAATCATTCAGGGCTGTAATCCGCACACGGCCCTGTTCAATAACCCCGTTTAGGAAATTCATCGCAGGCGACCCGATAAAGCCTGCAACAAATTTATTGGCAGGATCATTATACAGATCCACCGGCCGGCCAGCCTGTTCGATCACCCCCGCACGCAGTACAACGATTTTATCCGCCAGTGTCATTGCCTCGACCTGGTCGTGGGTGACATAGATCATCGTGGCACCAATTTCTTTGTGCAGGCGCGCAATTTCAACCCGCATATCAACGCGCAATTCGGCATCAAGATTTGACAGTGGCTCATCGAATAAGAACACTTCGGGGCCACGGACAATCGCCCGCCCGATAGCCACCCGCTGCCGCTGGCCACCGGACAGGGCCTTGGGTTTGCGGAGCAAATAGTCGTCAAGTTGTAATATCCGACTGGCCTCAGTGACTTTAGCTTTTATTTCCACCTTGGGAACCCGGTTCATTTTCAGACCAAAGCCCATATTTTCGGCCACTGTCATATGCGGGTAAAGCGCATAGGTCTGAAATACCATAGCCACGCCCCGGTCAACCGGATCGGCATGCGTGACGTCGCGTGCACCGATAGAAATCTGCCCTTTGGTGGTCTCCTCTAGGCCTGCGATCATCCGCAGCAGCGTTGATTTCCCGCAGCCAGACGGCCCTACAAAAACGCAAAACTCGCCATCTTCCACGGTGAGATTTACACCATGTATCACTTGGGTCTCTCCGTAGGACTTCACCAAATCGGTTAACTCTATGACTGACATTGATCCTCGCTCTCTGACGGTTTTTAGGGGGAAGGGAATTGCCAATGTTCTGCAGCCCTTGAAATTTCTTTGGCTTGCAAATGTAGGATGGACGCAAATTTATGCAGATCGGCAAGGGCGGCACGCTGGGTCGAAGAGGTCAGCGACAAGCCACCGATGGGCCGGCCTTTGCTCGACAGGATTGGCACAGCCACACAGATAATACCGGTCTCGTGTTCTTCGCGGTCAAAGGCCATGCCCTGTTCTCGAATGATCGCCAACTCGTCGCTTAGAGCCGATGCATTGGTGATCGTGTGCCGCGTATGCGCGAAATAACCCTGTTGTTGAATGGCCATTCTGCGTTGATCGTCTGGCAAAAACGCCAGCATTGCCTTGCCAATGCCTGTGCAATATCCTGGGCCAGTTTTACCGGCTTGCGAAAACATCTCGATCGGATCCGCGGCGTTGCGCTTATCCAGATACAAAACCTGCCCATTGTCCAGCTGTGCCAAGTGAATGGTTTCATCCAATCGAACAGCAAGCGCATCCACAAAAGGCCGCGCGATCGGCGCCAGCGAGCTTTGTCGCCAGGCGGCATGTGCCAGAGTGACCAGACGCAGCCCTAATGAATAGGTCTGCCGGTCTCGATCATACGACAACATTTCTTGTCGGAGCAGTGTGCGCAACAGACGGTGCAAAGTAGCTTTGGGATGGGGAGAGTCTGCCAAGAGTTCAGTAAACCGCACAGGGCGTTTTTTTTCCGCAACCCTGTCTAAAAGCTCGAGCGCCTTTCCGACAGTTCCATCCGAGGTGGTTACCTTATCCAAAAACCGCTCCTCCCTCGGCACGTTTGAAACGCGCCCTGAAACAAATTCTTGACAAGAATAACGGAAACAATTCATAGTTTCAATAGTCGGAATAGAGTTCCAATAAATGGAACAAAAATAAAAACGACCCCAACGCTTAAAATTAGGAGGAAACCCGTGTTATTTAATGTCAAAAAGACGGTTGCTGCCGCGACGGCCTCGACCCTGCTAGCGACCGGTGCCTTTGCCGGCAGCCACGCATTGTCAGGCGATCTTGTAATTTTTTCGGACATGTCAAACCCAGCGCCCCGCGCTGTGATGGAAGGGATGATTGACCGCTTTGGCGCAATGCACCCGAACCTGAACATCGATCTGACAGTGATCGACCGAGAAAATATGAAAACCCAGATCTTAAACTTTACGTCAGCAAACGCGCCTGATTTGACAAACTGGTACGCCGCCAACCGGATGATCCCTTTTGTAGATGCCGGCCTGTTTGAAGACGTGAGCGACCTGTGGGCCGAGGACGAGTTCGTCAACAATCTGGCCTCGACCAAAGGCGCCTTGACCCTAGACGGCAAACAGTGGGGTATTCCTTATTCCTATTATCAATGGGGTGTGTATTACCGCGAGGATATCTTTAACGAGCTGGGTCTGACCGAGCCAACCACATGGGCCGAAGAAAAAGCCAACTGCGGCAAAATCGTCGCCTCGGGCCGGGCCTGCTATACCATTGGCACGAAATACCTTTGGACGGCTGGTGGCTGGTTTGACTATATCAACCTGCGAACCAACGGCTATGATTTCCACGTGCAATTGGCCAATGGCGAAATTGCCTGGACCGATCCACGGGTGCGCCAGACATTTGCAAACTGGCGCGAACTGATCGACATGGGCGCGTTTGTTAAAAATCACCAAACCTATAGCTGGCAGGAATCGTTGCCGTTTATCGTCAATGGCGACGCGGCCGCTATCTTGATTGGTAACTTCGCGGTTGCGCCCCTGCGCGAAGCCGGTCTGAACGACGGCAAACTAGATTTCTATCAGTTTGTTTCGATCAACCCCGATGTTGCACTGGCAGAGGATGCGCCAACCGACACATTCCACATCCCCAGCCTTGCGAAAAACAAAGAGAACGCAAAAGAATTCATGCGCTTTGTGGTTTCGGCCGAAAACCAGACCCTGATCAACGCCGGCGACGCGTTGGGTCAGCTGCCAATCAATGCGCAGTCTGCCGTTGATGATGATAAATTCCTGAATCAAGGCTTTGCGATGCTCAGCACAAACTCTCCGGGCGGTGTCGCACAGTTTTTCGATCGCGATTTCCCGGCTGAGATGGCAGGTATGGGCATGGAAGGTCTGCAGGAGTTTATGGTATTCCCAGACAATCTTGATGAGATTCTAGAGCGTCTGGAAAGTGCACGCGCTGACATCTATTAATCTGCAAATACACAATCTTGGGGCATCGTGAGACGCCCCAAGACCGCATCTGTTTATACGAGGTGGCCATCACACCTTGGAGGAATAACGGTTGAGCGTCACATCGCAGCACATCAGAGCCAAACCGCTTTGGAACCAGAAAAAACTAATGCCTTGGCTGTTTCTCATGCCCGGCATTCTATTTTTTGGAATCTATGTTGTTTTTCCCATTTTTCAAAGTTTCAATATATCGTTCTATAAATGGAGCGGTCTGGGCGAGCCAAAATATATCGGCTTGAAAAACTACGTAAAACTGTTCAGCGACCGCGCTTTTGAGATCTCTTTGTGGAACAATCTCAAATGGCTGGTTCTTTATCTGCTGGCCATCCCGACGGGACTGGCCATCGCGTTGTTTCTCAACCAAACCGTGACCGGAATCCGGCTTTATAAATCATTGTTTTTCTTTCCGTTCGTTATCAGTCAAGTCGTAGTCGGATTGGTATTTACTTGGTTTTATGATCCAACCTTTGGCTTGCTCAACACAATCCTTACCTCTTTAGGTTTTGCCCCCGTCAACGTCTTGGGTGACCCGACGCTTGTCACCTATGGGATTATCCTTGCAGGGTTATGGCCACAGACTGCTTATTGCATGATCTTGTATCTGACCGGGTTAAACACGGTTGATGCCGATCAGGTGGAAGCCGCCCGCCTGGATGGGGCAAAGGGTTTGAGAATGCTGTGGTACATCATTTTGCCGCAATTGCGACCCGCGACATTTATTGCCTTTGTGGTTACGGTTATCGGGGCCTTGCGCAGTTTTGATCTGGTGTCGATCATGACCAACGGCGGCCCGTTCGGCACCTCGCGTGTTCTGTCGTTTTACATGTTTGAAAAAGCCCTCTCGGAATACGGTTTCAGAATGGGCTACGGGGCGGCGATTGCCGTGGTACTGTTCGCAATTATGATGGTGTTTATCGTCTATTTCCTCCGGACGATGTACAAACAAGAGAGCGAGCCGAGATAGTGTTTCCCAAACCGATACATCGCAGCGCTGCACATTGGCAGGTTTTCTATCAGGGGATGTTGCCGCTGGTGATGATCCTGTGGTTGCTGCCACTGATTGCAGTGGCCATATTTTCGATCAAACCGGCCGTGGATTTCACCAACGGAAATTACTGGAGTTGGCCCTCGTCTTTCGAGGCGGTCGAGAATTATGGCAAGGTGTTTTTCGCCTCCGATATGCCGCAATATCTGCTGAACTCAATCTATATCACAATTCCAACGGTGATCGGCGCAGTGGCTTTATCATGCATGACAGGCTTCGCCCTAGGGGTGTATAAATTCAAAGGTAATCTGCTGATTTTCTTTTTCTTTGTCGCCGGTAATTTCGTGCCTTTTCAGATCCTGATGGTGCCCGTACGTGATCTGACCCTAGACATGGGGTTATATAATACCAAAACTGGTTTGGTGCTGTTCCACATCGCGTTTCAAACCGGATTTTGCACCCTGTTCATGCGCAACTTTATCCGCGCATTGCCGTTTGAGCTGATCGAGGCCGCCCGCGTTGAGGGCGTGGCGGAATGGCGGATTTTCTGGTTCGTGGTTCTGCCCTTGGTCAGGCCCGCGATCGCCGCCCTTTCAGTTCTGGTCTTTACGTTCATCTGGAACGATTACTTTTGGGCAATTGTGCTCACCCAAGGGGTGGAAAACACCCCCGTGACATCGGGTATCACCAGTTTCAACGGCCAGTACCGGGCCGCCTATCATTTGATGAGTGCCGGCTCGATCGTTGCAGCCCTGCCGCCGGTGATGATGTTCTTTGCGATGCAAAAACATTTTATCGCCGGCCTGACCCTCGGCTCGGTAAAATAAGGACACAAACCCATGACACCCAAAATTGCGTTCATCGGTGCCGGATCGACAGTCTTCATGAAAAATATCATTGGTGATTGTCTGCATTTTCCAAGATTGGCTCAGGCACAGATCGCCTTGATGGATATTGATCCCGTGCGGCTCGAAGATTCGCGACTTGTGGCGCAAAAAATGATTGAAGCGATGGGCGCAAAAGCCAAGATCACCTGTTACCAGTCCCAACGCGCAGCCCTTGAGGGGGCTGATTTCATAATCGTTGCGTTCCAAATTGGCGGATACAAACCCTGCACCATCACCGATTTTGATCTGCCCAAAAGCTATGGGCTGGAGCAGACCATCGGCGACACATTGGGCATTGGTGGCATCATGCGCGGCCTGCGCACGGTGCCACATTTGTGGTCGGTTTGCGAGGATATGCGCGCGGTCTGCCCCAACGCCACCTTGCTGCAATATGTCAATCCGATGGCGATCAACACCTGGGCGATCAGCGCGCGCTTTCCTGACATCAAGCAGGTGGGCCTGTGCCATTCCGTCCAAGGCACTGCCACAGAACTGGCTCACGATTTGGGCCTTGCTGTCGAGGATCTGCGCTATCGCGCAGCCGGCATCAACCATATGGCGTTTTATCTGGAGCTGGCCGCCAAACAGAAAGACGGATCATACGGCGATCTCTATCCCGCTCTGCAGCAGGGGTACGACACAGGTCACTTGCCAACCACCACTGGCAACAATCCGCGCTGTCATAATTATGTGCGCTATGAGGTGATGAAACACTTTGGTTATTTTGTCACCGAATCCTCAGAGCATTTTGCCGAATATGTGCCATGGTTCATTAAATCTCACCGTCCTGATCTGATCGATACCTTCAAAATTCCGCTCGATGAATATCCAAAGCGCTGTGAAGAACAAATCACCGATTGGGGCCAGCAGGCCCGAACCTATCGCAACGCCGCGAAAATTGAGGTCACCCAAAGTCACGAATATGCCGCGCAAATCATGAACGCGCTGCAGGGCGGCACGGCATGCACAATCTATGGCAATGTTGCCAATAACGGCCTGATCTCACAATTGCCCGAAAGTGCCGCCGTTGAGGTCGCCTGCCACGTCGATAGTACAGGTCTTAACCCCCAACCTGTCCATGACATTCCACCACAGTTGGTTGCGATGATGCGGACCAATGTGAACGTGCAGGAACTGACAGTTCAGGCCTTGCTGACGGAAAACCGTGACCATATCTATCACGCCGCGATGCTGGATCCACGCACCGCTGCAGAGTTGGATCTGGGTCAAATCCGCCGCCTTGTCGATGATTTGCTGACCGCCCATGACGACTGGTTGCCAAATTGGATTAACACGGCAACAGCCGCATGACGCCTGATTTTTGCCGCCCTGAAACACCCAATTCCGCCCAGACCCGCATTCGAAAGGTACCCGCCACATGACACCCACAGCCTCTTTCCAAGACCTCAAAGACGCCAGCGTCTTCATCACCGGGGGCGGCTCTGGCATTGGCGCCGCGCTCACAGAGGGTTTTTTGCAGCAAGGTGCCCGCGTCGCCTTTGTCCAACGCTCTGATGCCAGTGACTTTTGTGACCGGATGGATGAAACTTACGGTCAAAGACCGCTCTATATACCCTGCGACATCACCGATACCAGCGCCCTACAGGCTGCCATCGCTCAGGCCGCAACAGCCCAAGGGGCGGTGACTGTTTTGGTCAATAACGCCGCCAATGATGTGCGCCACAGCACCCAAGAGGTCACCGAAGCTTTTTGGGATCAAACCCAGGCGATCAACCTCAAGGCATATTTCTTTGCCTGTCAGGCGGTGATTGAAGGCATGCAGGCCAATGGTGGGGGCGCAATCATCAACTTTTCCTCGATCAGCTATATGATGGGCAACGCTGGTTATCCCAGCTATACAACCGCAAATGCCGGCATTACTGGACTGACGCGATCTATGGCCCGTGAATTTGGCCGCGACCGGATCCGGGTCAACACTATCGCCCCCGGCTGGGTTCTGACGGAAAAACAAAAAGATCTTTGGGTCACGCCAGAAGCCCTTGCCGCGCATGTTGCCCGCCAATGCCTGACTGACACGCTTGAGCCCGCTGACATCGTTCCGACTGTGTTATTTCTTGCCTCGTCGGCCAGCAAAATGGTGACGAGTCAACTCTGGGCCGTCGATGGCGGGGTTGTGGTGAGCGGATGACCGACACAGGCACCAGCCCAGCACATTGGGCAGCTGTTGACTGGGGCACCACACATCTGCGGTTGTGGGTGCTTGACCACGATCATAAAGTGATCCGCCAGACCAAAACCGAACAGGGCATGACACAGCTGCACCCGACTGAATATGAAGCCACTTTGCTGGATCTCTTGTCACAGGAGCTGCAACCAAACCGTGCTATGGGCGTCATATGCTGCGGCATGGTCGGCTCTCGGCAGGGCTGGCAAGAAGTGCCCTATGCCCCCTGCCCGACACTGCCACCAAGTGGTGAACGTGCAAGCCGAGTTACCACAAAAGATCCGCGCATCGAGGTTTATCTTTTGCCGGGGATCAAACAGATATCACCCCCCGACGTCATGCGCGGCGAAGAGACGCAGATCGCTGGATTTCTAAGCAGAAATCCACAGTATGACGGCGTGCTATGCCTGCCCGGCACCCACAGCAAATGGGTGCATATCAGCGCGGGTGAAGTGGTTAGTTTTCAAACCTTTATGACCGGAGAACTGTTCGCCCTGCTGTGCAAGGAATCGGTGCTGCGCCACAATATCGGCGCAACTGGCTGGAACGATGAGATGTTCACAAACGCCATTGACGATGCCATCAGCCGGCCCGCAGCTATCGCAGCAAAGCTGTTTGCCCTGCGCGCCCAATCCCTGATCGCGACCCTGCCCCCCGAGGCGGCGCGTGCGCGGCTTTCGGGATTGCTGATTGGTCTGGAACTGGCAGCAGCGCGACCTTATTGGCTCGGAGCACAGGTGGCGGTGCTGGGCGATACAGAGGTCGCACAAGCCTATTGTACAGCCCTGACCGCACAGGGAAGCCCCGTCACAGTGACCTCTACCGAACGGATGACACTCGACGGGCTGAAGTCCGCATACACCGCCCTGCAGGAGATGACAAAATGAGCCGAGACATTATCGCAATTTTGCGTGGCATTACCCCAGATGAGGTGCTGCCTGTCACAGCCGCGCTGATTGCCGCCGGGATTGACAAGATAGAAGTGCCGCTGAATTCACCCCAGCCTCTGGACAGTATCGCCGCAATGGCCAAAGCGTTTGGAGATCGAGCCCTCATTGGCGCCGGCACAGTGCTGTCGCTGCAGGATGTTGACGCAGTGGCACAGGCCGGCGGCAAAATGATCGTATCGCCCGATTGCAACCCTGCGGTGATCACCGCCACCAAGGCCGCGGGACTGCAGTCTTTTCCCGGGGTTCTGACGCCTTCAGAATGCTTTGCAGCACTGCGCGCTGGCGCCGACGGATTGAAAGTGTTCCCGTCGTTTCTTTTGGGACCAAAGGGGCTTGCCGCCTTGCGCGCCGTGCTGCCCCCGGACACACGCGTCTATGCGGTGGGTGGCGTGGGCCCGGACAGTTTCACAACATGGCACGACGCCGGGGTCACCGGCTTTGGTATCGGCACCGGACTTTATACACCCGCGTTGGACCCCCAGACCGTTGCCGCCAAAGCCCACAATCTGGTCGCAGCCTATGACAGAATGGGGGGCGCATGACCGTCACGATCTTCAGCGATACCAAATGCAAATTGGGTGAGGGCCCGCTTTGGCACCCCGAACGGCAACAGCTGTTTTGGTTTGATATTCTCGCCAAGCGCCTGATGACCCGTACAGGTGATGAAGAAGCCTTTTGGCAATTTGACGAGCACGTCTCAGCCGCAGGATGGATTGACCACAACAGGCTGCTGATTGCCTCAGAAACCCAATTGTTCAGCTTTAATCTGGCAACCGAGGCCCAGCAAACCGTGGTTGCACTAGAGGCCAATGACCCGCGCACCCGATCGAATGACGGGCGCGCCGACCCTTGGGGTGGGTTCTGGATCGGCACAATGGGCAAACAGGCAGAAGCAGGCCTTGGCGGGATATACCGCTATTATCAAGGCACGTTGCGACCACTTTACGCAGCGATCTCGATCAGCAATGCGATCTGTTTTTCGCCCGACCACAAATACGCCTATTTCGCGGATACCGCCGCACAGACGATTCTGCGCCAGCCACTGTCGCGCGATGATGGCTGGCCTGAGGGCGACCCGGAGCTTTGGCTGGATCTCACCGCCGAAGACAGATATCCCGATGGCTCTGTGGTCGATACCGAAGGCTGCGTTTTGAATGCGCAATGGGGATCATCGCGGATCGCGCGCTACGCCCCAGACGGGCAGTTTTTATCCGCAATCGACTTTCCCACCAGTCAAATATCCTGTCCGGCATTTGGCGGTGACAGGATGCAGAGCCTGTTCGCCACCTCGGCCGCTGTCGGATTGAATGACCGTGAGGCCCAAGCGGGACAAAGTTTTGTCTGCGATACGCCCTATACGGGCCAACAGGAACATCGGGTGATCTTATGACCGCCCACGCGCGCAGTCTTGGCTGTTGTTATTATCCCGAGCACTGGTCGCCGCAAATCTGGCAGTGCGATGCGGAAAAAATGGTCAAAGCCGGACTTACTTGGGTACGTATTGGTGAGTTCGCCTGGAGCCGCCTGGAACCACAACCGGGACAGTATGACTGGTGCTGGCTTGACCGCGCCATCGACATTTTGGGCAGTGCCGGCCTTAAGGTTGTGCTCAGCACCCCCACCGCAACCCCGCCCCGCTGGATTGTGGATCAAAACCCAGACATGCTGGCCGTGGACACTGAAGGCCGCCCGCGCAAATTTGGCGCCCGCCGACACTATTGTTTCAGCCATCTCGGTTACCGCGTGCACTGTGCGCGTATCGTGACAGAACTGGCCGCCCGCTATGCGCAAAACCCGTATATTGCGGCGTGGCAAACCGATAATGAATATGGCTGCCACGACACCACGATCAGCTATTCTGCTGCCGCCCGCAGCGCGTTTCAAACTTGGCTGCGCAACCGCTATCGCGAGACCGGCCGTGACAGCAATGATGGCGATATCACCGCGCTGAACACGGCTTGGGGCAATGTGTTTTGGTCCATGGAATACGGCAGTTTCGAGCAGATCGATCTGCCCAATCTGACCGTAACAGAAGCAAACCCCAGCCATCATCTTGATTTCAGACGGTTTACATCAGATCAAGTTGTCAGCTTTAACAAACTACAGGCCGACATCATCCGACGCCAATCCCCGGCGCCGATCGCCCATAATTATATGGGGCGGATCACTGATTTTGACCATTTTGATGTGGGTGCTGATCTTGATATTGCCAGTTGGGACAGCTATCCACTGGGCTTTCTAGAGGACCGCATCACTGCGACCGAGGCCTATAAGAAAAAATTCGCCCGTCAAGGTGACCCCGATTTTCAGGCCTTTCACCACGATCTTTACCGCGCCGTCGGGCGGGGACGCTGGTGGGTGATGGAGCAACAACCCGGGCCGGTCAACTGGGCACCCTATAACCCCGCGCCCCTGCCCGGCATGGTCCGCCTGTGGACATGGGAAGCCTTTGCCCACGGCGCCGAGGCCGTGTGCTATTTTCGCTGGCGTCAGGTGCCGTTCGCCCAAGAACAAATGCACAGCGGCCTGCTGAACCCCGACAGTTCCGAAGCCCCCGGTCTCACCGAGGCCCGCCGCGTTGCCGATGAGATTGTCAAAGCCCCAGCCGCAGACCTCTGCAAAGCGCCTGTGGCGATTGTTTTTGATTATGACGCCGATTTCAGCTGGTCGATCCAGCCCCACGGCCAGAATATGCGCTATTTCGATCTGGTCTTTGAGAGCTATCGCGCTGCGCGCGCGCTGGGGCTTTCGGTCGATATTGTGCCGCCCGACACCCGCGACTTGACAGACTATAAACTGATTTTGGTCCCCGGGATGATGCATATGCCAAAACCTCTAAAGGCTGATCTCGCCAGCTGTGGCGCCGCTGTGATCATCGGCCCGCGCAGTGCCTGCCGCACCCAAGACATGCAGATCACCTTGCCATTGCCACCAGACCTGCCAGGGTTTGACGCCGCCATCACTCAGGTGGAAAGCCTGCGCCCAAATATGGGGATCGCACTGGAAAAGGGCGGGTATTTTCAACATTATTTCGAACAGTTGACCGGCACGGCCGAGGTGAGCGAACGCACGTCCCAGGGGCAACCGGCGATGATGCGCGAGGGGCGCGTACGGTATCTGGCAGGTTGGCCGGACCCGCAGGCTTTTCACCGCATCCTAGCCACCGCCTGCACTGAGGCGGAGATTGTCACCCGTAATCTGCCCGAGGGCCTGCGCCTGCGCGAAACCGCGACCGAACAATTCTGGTTTAATTATGCCGCCGAGACACAAGTATACGACGGCAAGACATTTGCGCCAGCCTCGGTGCTGCGCGACCTCTTGCCCACCACACCCAACCCATAGGCGCGATACATTCACCGCTGTTCAACGACCCATGGGTTTTGCAGCGTGCCATACAGCGCAGAAAGTATCGCGACAGCCTTTCCCTTTACGGCAGGCTCGGCTATCCAATCCTCAACAGCTGATCACAGGAACCCCAGTCATGGCACTCGAGAAAACATTTGATGCGGCGCAGGCCGAAAACCGGCTCTATGAGGCATGGGAGACATCCGGCAGCTTTTCTGCCGGGGCCAATGCATCGCGCCCCGAGACCTTTTGCATCATGATCCCACCACCCAATGTAACGGGTGCGCTACATGTGGGTCATGCGTTCAACAACACATTGCAAGATGTGCTGACCCGTTGGCACAGGATGCGCGGTTTTGACACCCTGTGGCAGCCCGGTCAGGATCACGCAGGCATCGCAACACAATTACAGGTCGAAAAGATGTTGGCCGCCCAAGGGCAACCGGGACGCCGCGATCTGGGGCGCGAGAAATTTCTGACAAAAATATGGGACTGGAAGGGCCAGTACGGCGGTACGATTGTTAACCAGCTCAAGCGTCTTGGGGCCTCTTGTGACTGGTCACGCAACGCCTTTACCATGGCTGGTGCACCGGGCGATCCGCGCACAGGGCATGAAAATAGCGCAAATTTCCATGATGCGGTGCTCAAGGTTTTTGTCGAGATGTACAACAAGGGTCTGATCTATCGTGGCAAACGATTGGTCAACTGGGACCCGCATTTTGAGACGGCCATCTCTGATCTTGAGGTTGAGAATACCGAAGTTGACGGCCATATGTGGCATTTTAAATACCCCCTCGCGGGCGGCGAGAGCTATACCTATATCGAAAAAGACACCGACGGAAATATCACGCTCGAAGAGACGCGCGATTACATTTCTATCGCCACCACGCGCCCCGAAACCATGCTGGGGGATGGCGCGGTCGCGGTGCACCCCGATGACGCGCGCTATGCACCAATTGTCGGCAAACTGTGCGAAATACCGGTCGGCCCAAAAGAACACCGCCGCTTAATCCCAATCATCACCGATGACTATCCCGATCCCGATTTCGGCTCGGGTGCAGTGAAAATCACCGGTGCGCATGACTTTAACGACTATCAGGTGGCCAAGCGTGGCGGCATCCCGATGTACCGCTTGATGGATACCCGGGGCGTGCTGCGTGGGGATGGTGCGTCCTATGCCGATGAAGCTGCCAAAGCCCAAAGTTATGCGCAGGGTGCGCCGTTCACCGAGGCCGGGGTCGATGCCATCAACATGGTGCCCGAGGCCTATCGCAACCTCGACCGGTTCGAGGCCCGCACCCGGATCATCGCCGACATCACCGCCGAGGGACTGGCGGTGATGACCACGGTTACGCGCACCGATAAAGAGACCGGTGAAGACATCACCGAAACCGTGCCTTATGTTGAAAACAAACCGATCATGCAGCCCTTTGGCGACCGCTCGGGCGTGGTGATCGAGCCGATGCTAACCGATCAATGGTTTGTTGAAACCACAAAAATCGTTGGTCCCGCGCTGCAGGCCGTGCGCGAGGGCCGGACCAAAATCATCCCCGAGAGCGGTGAAAAAGTCTATTATCACTGGCTGGAGAATATCGAGCCGTGGTGCATCTCGCGCCAGCTGTGGTGGGGGCATCAAATCCCGGTTTGGTTTGACGCCGACGGCAATCAATATTGCGCCGCATCCGAAGCCGAAGCGCAGGCACAGGCCGGGGTCGGTGTAGAGCTGACACGAGATCCCGATGTGTTGGACACATGGTTTTCATCGGGCCTGTGGCCGATCGGCACGCTGGGCTGGCCCGAACAGACCGACGCATTTGACAAATATTTTCCCACTGATGTTCTGATCACCGGGCAGGACATTTTATTTTTCTGGGTGGCACGGATGATGATGATGCAACAGGCTGTGGTCGGCAAAGACCCGTTTCACACCGTTTATCTGCATCAACTGGTGCGCGACGAAAAAGGTCATAAAATGTCCAAGACCAAGGGCAATGTGATTGATCCACTTGAGATTGTTGACGAATTTGGTGCCGATGCGCTGCGCTTCACCATGACGCAAATGGCGGCAATCGGCGGCGTGCTGAAACTGTCGGTTGATCGGATCAAAGGCTATCGAAATTTTGGCACCAAGTTGTGGAACGCAGCGCGTTTTGCAGAAATGAATGACGCCTTTGGAGGCGACGGGCGCCTCCCTGTCGCGCAGGCAACCGTCAACCGCTGGATTATCGGCGAGACCGCAAAAGTCCGCGAAGAGGTTGATGCGGCCTTTGCGGCCTATCGTTTCAACGATGCGGCCAATGCGCTTTATGTGTTTGTCTGGGGCAAGGTTTGCGACTGGTATGTCGAGTTTTCAAAACCGCTGTTGTCGGGCGAAGACGCCGCCGCCAAAGCCGAAACCCAAGCCACCATGGCTTGGGTGATCGACCAATGCCTGCTGATGCTGCATCCAATCATGCCCTTCATCACCGAAGAGCTGTGGGGCAGCAGCGGTGCGCGCGACAAAATGCTGGTACATGGCGACTGGCCGACTTACGGTGCCGAGCTGATCGACGCCGAGGCCGACCGCGAAATGAACTGGGTCATCGGCCTGATCGATGATATTCGCAGCGCCCGGCAACAGATGCATGTGCCCGCAGGCTTAAAAATTCCGATGCTGGTATCAGATTGGGACGACGCCGGCAAAGGCGCGTGGGCGCGCAATGAGGCCCTGATCAAGAAACTGGCACGGGTCGAAAGCTTGACCGAAGTTGACGCCTTTCCCAAGGGATGTATCAGCATCGCGGTGCCCGGCGGCAGCTTTGCCCTGCCCTTGGCCGATATCATTGATGTGGGCGCGGAAAAGGCGCGGCTTGAGAAAACCTTGCAAAAGCTGGCCAAAGAGCTGGGCGGCCTGCGCGGGCGTTTGAAGAACCCGAAATTCGTCGACAGCGCCCCGGCCGAAGTTGTGGCCGAAACCCGGACCAATCTTGCCGAGCGCGAGGGCGAAGAGACAGCGTTGAACGCGGCGCTCGCGCGCCTCAACGAATTGGGCTGACACATATCAGACAAGAGGTGCCTCCCCACCTCTTGTCACCCCCTCTAGCAACGTTGGGACGTTAGCGGGGGCTCAAAAGCAGGCGCAGTCCCAAGGCTGCCATGACACCCGCAGCACATCGATCAAACAGCTGTTTGGCCTTGAGATAGCGGCGGGTCACGGCGGGTCGGCTGACAAGCCACGTCAGGCAAAAATAAAACGCCCATTCAAGCGCCAGATGATTGCCAACGATAAATGCTTTTTCTGCCAACCCCAGATTGGGCGGAAAGATCACAATCAGCACAACTGCGGCGAACATAACCGATTTTGGATTGGTCAGGTTGATCAAAACGCCGTGCACAAAATGCGACCGTAACACCGTCAGCGACCAAATGCGCTTGGAACCCCCTATGGCCCCCCCGGTGGGCGATATTTGCTGGACAGTAACGTGGTGGGCGGTAACGTGGTGGGGGTCTGAAAAGGGCAAAACGGGGTCGGCGGCCTGTTTCCAGAGACGCCACGCCAAATACATCAAATACAGTGCGCCGACGATCTTTACCGCACTATAGGCTCATGGAAATAGCTGGAAAACACCCTCTAACCCCGCCAGTGCCGCCAGCGTCCAGAAAGCGGCGGCAACGCCTTGACCCGCCCCTAGGGCCAGACCAGCTGATTTTCCGCAGCTCACCCCCGTGCGCAGTACGAGCAAAAAAGCAGGTCCGGGGCTTATAAGCGCAATTAAAAGTGCGGCGTTGAAAGCCAAAATATGGTCAATTTGCATGACTACACCCTTAAATAGGAGTGGTTTGCGCCTGGCAACGGCAGCGGATCAAGTAAAATGACAGATTTGACCGGACAGAGACATGGGGTATTTGAAACCTGCCCAAAAAGTAGGCGGGGTTTGGTCACCCCGCCCTCTCAACAGCTTTAAAATGCGGTATAGCGCCCCGCTTACCGCTAAAGCGCTGCGTAGATCGCCGCAACCTTGGCCACCGCCGCCTCTGGCGTCATTTCTTCGCTCTCGCCACTGCGCCGCGAGGTCAACTCGACCACACCGTTTTTCAACCCCCGCGGGCCAACAGTGATGCGCCACGGCAGCCCGATCAGATCCATAGTCGCAAACTTGCCGCCAGCACGTTCCTTGCGGTCGTCATACAGCGGCTCAAGCCCGGCATTGCTCAAAGCGCTATACAGCCCATCACAGGCCGCATCCGCCGCCTCGTCGCCCTGTTTAAGATTAACGATACCACAGTGATAGGGCGTGACACCTTCGGGCCAGATAATCCCCTTGTCGTCATGGCTCGCCTCGATGATCGCCCCCAGCAGGCGCGAGACGCCAATGCCGTGGCTGCCCATATGCACTGGCACCTGAGCGCCTTGATCATTGACCACTGTGGCACCCAGTTTTTCAGAGTAGATTGTGCCAAAATAGAAAATTTGCCCCACTTCGATCCCCCGCGCCGAGCGGCGGCGTTCTTCGGGCAACGCGTCAAATGCAGCCATATCATGGGTCTCGTCGGTCCGGGCGTAAAGCGAGGTAAACTCTTCCATCACCGACTGGCATTGCGTCACATCATCGTAATCGATATCACGCGCGCCAAGGCGGATATCAGTCACTTGACTGTCATAGAACACTTCACTTTCACCGGTCTCGGCCAGCACCAGAAACTCATGCGTATAATCCCCACCGATGGGGCCGGAATCAGCGCGCATCGGAATCGCCTGCAGGCCCATCCGCTCATACGTGCGCAGATAGCTGACCAGATGACGGTTATAGGCATGCAGCGCATCCTCTTTGGTGAGGTCGAAATTATAGCCGTCTTTCATCAGAAACTCGCGGCCCCGCATCACCCCAAAGCGCGGGCGCACTTCGTCGCGGAACTTCCACTGCACCTGATACAGCGTCAGAGGCAGGTCTTTATAACTGCCGACATGGGCGCGGAACACATCGGTGAACATTTCCTCGGCGGTGGGCGAAAACAACATATCCCGGCCCTGCCGGTCCTGCATCCGCAGCATTTCATCGCCGTAGCCGTCATAGCGTCCGCTTTCGCGCCACAGATCGGCCGATTGCAGCGTGGGCATCAACATCGGAATATGGCCGGCGCGAACCTGTTCTTCGTGAACGATATTCTCAAGCTTGCGCAACACTTTAAAGCCCATCGGCAACCACGAATAGATCCCGGCGCTGGATTGCTTGATCATCCCTGCGCGCAGCATCAACCGATGGCTGACAATCTGGGCATCGACGGGGTTTTCTTTCAATACGGGCATAAAGTAGCGGGACAGGCGCATGCGGCCTCCTTGCAGGCTGGAAACAATTGTTTGCTTTATGGCTGAGACAGCACAGCGATGGCAAGCGCTGTCTTGTCTGAGCCTGCTGGTTGCGGGTAAAAGTGGTGGCATGGGTCGTTTGGTAAGGGGGTCTTAGACGAATTTCTGCCCAAAGCCGACATGTACCAAGGCTGCAATTGCGGCGATTAAACTCTCACACTACCGACTTTCTTGCATCATACGGCGTTTTGCAGCTGGAACGTCGGCCTGCAGGACAAAGCAAAAAATCACTGCACTTTTTTACATCAGAATTTGTTTTTGGGAGACGTATCAATGGTCTTTGGGTCAGCCTTTTACTTTCACGCACTCTCGTCATGGGCTTCACGCACAACATTGATCTTAGTTGACTTTTCCGGCGCCCAACAGCCTAGGGCATTTACCGGCTTTCGAAAAGACTGACCCATTTCGGTAAGGTTGCATTCAACCTTTGGCGGGATTGTTGGATGGTAGGTTCTGTGCACAAGGCCGTCCCTTTCCATTTCTTTCAGCGTTAGGCTCAACATACGCTGCGAGATCCCGCGGTTGCGTTTAAGTTCATTGAACCGCAGGTGCCATACTGGCCAATGAGATGACAACAAGAACGCTCCTACGGTCGCCCACACGCGACAGGACGTCGTTGATGCGCTTACAATCGGGGCGTTGTTGGTTGCCCGCCATAGTGGTTCCCTTGTTGTGACTAAGGTTCAGAAATATGCCTTCTTGTGGCCCCTATCAGTTCTTATTACTTCGTTGGTTACAAAAACATACCAAAGCCTTAGGACAGAAATAATGAGAATAAACACATAATAATAAAGACACCGAGTGAACATCTGAACAGGCGCTATGCAACCAAGAGAATGGACGCCGCCAAAGCAGTACCACAGAAAAAAGTCGATGCCATTATCGAGGCCATCCATATGGCAGCAACATCCAGCGGCACGCACTCTTTTGAACTTATCGTCGTGACAGATATTGAGGTGCGAACCCAAATCTTCAAAGCGGCAGGCGGCCAGATGCAAATTAATGATGGATCGCATCTCCTAGTGTTCGCCGCTTGGGACAACCACACGGCCAAGCGTATCGATGAAGTCGTTGGGCTGAACATCAAACCCCGTGGCGATCTGCCAATGCTGCAGGCCTATTGTGACACCCTAAAGGTTAACTATGTGCCTGGTAACGCTGCGGTGAACTATGCACATGCCCCGCGCCAAGCTTATATCACGTTGGGAATCGTACTGGTTTCTGCCACCGAACAAGAGGTCGACAGCACGCCAATGGAAGGCATTGATCCAGATGCGGTGGACGCAATCCTAGGTTTGAAACAGCGCGGGCAGCGGTCTGTGGTTCTGATGCTTCTGAACTGCCGCGATGAAAGCGGCGATTGGTTGCTCGCCTTGAGCAAAATGCGCAAGTCCCGCGAGACTATTGTCACTCAAATTGACTGAGCCCACACAGAAAAACGAATATGAACTTTCTGAAAAAACTGTTCGGTGCAGCCCCAAGGCAAACCGATGATGGAGCCTTTTCTCCGTCACCGTTGGCATTAAAATTAGCAACGCCTTACAAGACCGATTATGATGGCGGGCCTATTCCAAGCCCTACTCGGAAGGCAAGAAGCGCCTGGGGATGGCCTGCACCAAAGAGCGCAATGTGACTTTGGTCAACGGCCAAAAGTTCTCGCCGGGGAATCATCCGGTTGAGATGGGGCTGCCGATGCTGCGCCTGCTGGCGGCTGGTTTCAAAATTGATATTGTCACCCCAACGGGTGCGCCCGCAAGCATCGATGATTGAGCAATGCCGCAGGAAGACAAAGATGTCATGAGACTTTTCCAGACTGTGCGGATGTGTGTGCAAATTCCGAAAGCCTTACCGAGTTTGTCGCGGGTTCCATAACCGACGACGCCCCCTACATCGCAGTGTATTTACTAGGTGGGCATGGGGCAATGCTTGGCTTGCCAGAGAAC
>DDEJ01000140.1:32714-53114 GCA_002336405.1 Rhodobacteraceae bacterium UBA1957 | reverse complement strand
CTTGGCTTGCCAGAGAACCAACACTTAGGCAAACTCTTGCGGTGGGCGCATGAGGGCGATTTGTTCACGCTTGCGATATGCCATGGTCCTGCTGCGTTGCTTGCAGCGGATGATGAAAACCCTTTTATTTATGATGGCTACAAGATTACGGCCTTCTCTGATGCTGTCGACAAACAGACCCCGGCCATTGGCTATATACCCGGCCACATGCCCTGGAGATTTGGTGAACAGTTAAATGCTTTGGATGTGACCATCATAAACACAACAGCAGATGTCTCATGCCGGACCGATCGACGCCTCATCTTTAGTACGAGCCCAAAGGCCGCGAATGATTTTGGAAGGTTGGCAGCGGACACATTGCTGAAAGCCATTCACTAAATTTTGAAAACATAGCCAGGCACATCCTGCATTGTGGGCGCCAAAATGACATTGGGTATCATCGGTGCCCTAGGTGCCGCTGAGCACTTCGTCAAAGCGATAGCATAAGGGGCCGATAGGGTTGCTGTTGCGAATGGCGCCATGCAAGCGGCTGACTGTATCGCTGCCGGCATGTGTGTTTCCAACCACAGCTCTGTCGACGTGACCATTCAAAAACTACTGCTGTGCGTGGATTTTGGATCTGCGGGTTGGCGCCCAAAAACTCGCTCATTACTTTAGAACATCATTTGTGCCGGTGCAGGTTTTGGCGCGGGCTTGTGGGCACAGCTCAATCAGCGACGTTAATCAGCGCGACATCACAATGCCGAAGAATGAAATGGCCGAGTAATGCGGCGTTTGTTTTACTGACTTTTCGCCAAGCAGCTCGGCAGTTGTTGAGCCGCTTTTGTGGCATAGTGTATCTAATGCAAGGTGAATAAGCCCATGCTTGGGGGCATTTGCTAGCCCTTCAGCAAAGACGGCAATCGACGGCAACTCCCAATCTGGCAACATCATTGCCATGTTTTTTTTGTGATATCTGCGGCGACAAGAAATTCTGGAACGATGGCTAGTCCAGTACCGGCATGCGCGAGGCGATACAAAGCTTGAGCATCATTGGCAAACATATGTGCAGTAGGTTTGATTTAAACAATTTTAACAATTTATATATAAATTCCAATGGGATAATCTGAACTTGGGCCAACGCGAGCCATTCCCAATCTGTCAGCCCTTTGGGGCCTTGCACAACAGGCCGCCGCGATATGTAGGTTTTTGATGCGACCAGCACATGTTTGACTGTGCAAAGCCTCCGCGAGGTTGCTGAGTTCTTCGCCTTCGGTCCCGTACGTATCGCCAAATCAAAGCCATTATTGATCGACGCGCATCGCGGATCGCAAAAAATCTCCGGTCAGTTTAATGCGCGAGTAAGCGATCGAAAAAGCCACAATCTGATCCGTAATTTGAGAGGACGACAAAACAGATGGCAAGCTTTAAAACATCGTTTGCGGCAGCGACCGGCGCAACGTTCGCATCATTTGCACCGGCACAGTCAAACGACGACGAAAACCAAGCAAATCTTGATGTTGTTTCGCTTGTCAAAATTCCAAGGCAATAGTTGCTTAATGTCTTTATGCCTATAAGCACTTGCAATGGCGGTAGAGACCCCTGTCAAATAAGCGTGTATTTGATTATTTTCCAGCTCACCTCACAATCATGCATGCATGCACGCATTGCCCAGTTTTGAACACCTGCATCATGACCCGCGAATTGGGCGTTTTTGCGGTTTAAGGCAATGGTGCGCACACGGCTTTGGACAGGCTTGTTATCGATCTCGATGCGGCCAACAGTGAGCCAAAGGTTTAAGAAATCCCAGTATTTTGCACTGTATTTGAGCACCAAGCCTGCTGATGATCGGACAAAGACTTACACACGGTAAAATGCGCAGGAATAATTCGATCAGCATTACCGAAAATTGCAAACAATCCCTGAAGCGGTCAGTCAAGCACTTTCAGGCGAAGATCTACTTTCCACCCCGAACTTCCCAAAAACAGCACCTGCCTCTCCCGCAGCCACCACAAACCTAACCACCACACCAATAATGCTGCCTCGCAAAGCGCGCCACCTTGAGCAGCGCCTGTCCCAAAGATTAGTTCAAAAGCCGCGTGTCGGGACCAATCAAAAATCATTGTGCACCGAAAGGGCTATTTTTTTGTTGCGCTGTGTGACCATCCCAGCCCATAGAGAGGCTGCAATCATGACCTACGGATTGAACATGGGACTGCCCGTCAGTGCACAGTTGAAATACTGGGGGATCGCCACGGCGGTCCTGTTTGGCGCCCTTTGGTTTCTGGGCGATATTCTTATGCCGTTCCTGTTGGGAGGGGCGGTTGCGTATTTTCTGGATCCAGTGGCTGACCGGCTTGAGCGGCTGGGCCTGTCGCGCCTATTGGCTACGGTATGTATCACGGTGAGCGTGATTCTGGTGTTTATCGTCTTTGCTTTTCTGGTGATCCCCATGCTGGTACAACAGGCGGTGGCGCTGTTTGATACGGCGCCGCGTCTGGTTCGGGATTTGCAGGAGTTTTTAACCACGCAATTTCCGTCATTGATCGATTCCGAATCTACCTTGCGCAAATCGCTTCTGGCGCTGGGCGATCAGGTGCAAAATAAGGGCGGTCAGTTATTAAAATCACTGCTGACCTCTGCCGCCTCGCTGATAAATATCGCGCTATTGCTGGTCATTGTGCCAGTGGTGACCTTCTATCTGCTGTATGATTGGGATAGGTTGGTTACAACCATTGACGATATGCTGCCACGCGACCACGCTGATGTGGTGCGGGGCCTCGCCCTTGAGATCGATCAGACACTGGCCAGTTTCGTACGCGGCATGGGCACAGTCTGTCTGATTTTAGGCACTTATTATGCGCTGGCGCTGATGTTGGTCGGATTGCAATTCGGTCTGGTGGTTGGGTTTATTGCCGGCTTGGTGACTTTCATTCCCTATGTTGGCGCATTGGTCGGCGGCAGTTTGGCTATTGGGCTGGGTCTGTTCCAATTCTGGGGGGATTGGGTCTCCTTGGGACTAGTGGGGGCCATTTTTGTGACCGGTCAAATGATTGAGGGCAATTACCTGACGCCCAAACTGGTCGGCCTGTCTGTGGGGCTGCATCCAGTCTGGCTGCTGTTCGCACTATCGGTGTTTGGCAGCCTCTTCGGATTTGCTGGCATGCTTGTTGCGGTGCCAGTGGCTGCCGCAATCGGTGTTTTAGCGCGCTTTGCCATTGGGCGCTATAAAAACAGCCGCCTGTATCAAGGCACCAGTGGACTAAACGGCGAATGAACACCCAACTCAGCTTCGATCTGCCCGCGCGTGCCGCTTTGGGACGGGACGATTTCTTTATCTCGCCCAGCAACCAAATCGCAGTCTCAATGATCGACAAATGGACCCAGTGGAGCAGCCGGAAACTGCTGCTCAGTGGCCCAGAAGGCGCGGGCAAGACCCATCTTACCCATGTCTGGGCAACGCAGTCAGACGCGACGATTATCGACGCCACAGACCTGCGCGAAGACGCGGTGCCTAACCTCAGCACCGGCCCTGTAGCCGTAGAAAACATTCACATAATTGCAGGTTGTGAGGCGCAGCAGACCGCTCTGTTCTATCTGCACAACCTGTGCCTTGAAACCGACCAATCGATCCTGTTTACAGGACGTGGCGAACCCCAGCACTGGCTGTTAACCCTGCCCGACCTCGAGAGCCGGCTGCGCGGCACCACTTTGATCCAGCTCCACCCGCCCGATGATGCGCTTCTCAGAGCCGTGTTGATCAAACTGTTCAGCGACCGGCAATTGTCGCCCTCGCCAGAGTTGATCACCTATGTTGTTCGCCGCATTGACCGGTCGTTTGACGCAGCACAAAAATTGGTCGTTGCCTTAGATGCGCTCTCGCTGGGCGAACAAAGACCGCTCTCGCGACGCCTGGCAGCCCGTCTGCTTGAGCCACCTCAGGAAAATCTGCTATGAACTCGGATCAAACCCTGAAAAAATATGAGCAAAAACCAGACGGTCAAAGCCTAATAAAAAAATCGGTGAAACGGGATTTAACGCGGGTCGGAGTGGTTGATATCGGCTCAAACTCGGTTCGGTTAGTGGTGTTTGACGGCGCCGGTCGCAGCCCGGCATATTTTTATAATGAAAAGATAATGTGCGGCCTCGGCAGCGGTATGCGTGAAACCAATTGCCTGAACCCACAAGGCCGCACACGGGCGGTTGCAGCGCTGCGGCGGTTTCAGGCGCTGGCCGAAGGAATGGGAATCACCCCACTGTCGGCTGTCGCCACCGCTGCAGTCAGAGAGGCCGAAGACGGTCCCGATTTTTGCCAACAGGTCGCGCGCGAGACTGGATTGCAAATCTGGGTCATTGATGGCAAACAAGAAGCCCGGCTTTCGGCGCAGGGGGTTCTTTTAGGCTGGCCCGGCTCTTATGGGCTGGTCTGTGACATTGGCGGATCTTCGATGGAACTGGCAGAAATTTTCGACGGCAAAGTCGGAAAACGCCAAAGTTCAGATCTCGGTCCTTTAAAGCTGCAAGGGATTCCTGGCGGTAAAAAAGCCCGTAATGACCATATCAAAACCACTATAACAGCGCTCAAAGACAAAATGGGACTGCAGCAAAATAGGCTGTTTCTAGTCGGTGGATCTTGGCGCGCGCTGGCCCGGATCGACATGGAGCGACGCAACTATCCGCTACATGTGCCCCATGAATACCGCATGAGCACCCAAGGTATCAATGAAACCATCAAACTGCTCGAAGACTCCGATCCCGAAAAACTGTGCCGCCTGTGCCACATATCCGCCAATCGGATGGCGCTTTTGCCAATTGCGTGCGAAGTGCTGCGCCGCCTGCTGATCGCATTCGCCCCAAAAGATATTGCCATCTCTAGTTACGGACTGCGCGAAGGTCTGCTGTTTGCACAGATGCCGAAAAAACTGCGCGACCGCGATCCATTGATCGAGGCTTGCTATTTCGCCGAGACGAAAGACGCCCGCTTTCCTGGGTTTGGCAAACGCCTCTATCGGTTTATCCAGCCTTTGTTTCGTGATTTCAACAAGGCCAAACGGCGCTTGGTGAAAGCCGCCTGCCTGCTGCATGACGTCAGTTGGCGGGCTAACCCAGATTTCCGAGCCGAAATATGCTTCGATAACGCCACGCGGTCAAATTTGGGCGGCCTCAAGCATTCGGAAAGGGTTTTTCTAGGCTTTGCGCTGATGCAGCGCTATCGAAAACACAACGACGGGTCGCAATTCAATCAGATGAAAACATTGCTCACAGCCGAAGAATTGGAGCAGGCCAAAATTCTGGGCAAAGCCATCCGTTTCGGCGCGATGCTGTGGACCTCAGATAAAGAAATGCCCGGCTCGTTGCACTGGAAGCGGAAAAGCCGCTTGCTTGAATTACATCTAAGCGGCCCAACCGTGCCGTTGTTCGGCGAAGTGGCACAGGCGCGGTTTGCTGCGCTCGGCACGGCGTTAAACGCCAAAACTCACATCAAGATAACTGATTAAAACCAGCACGGCGTAAGAACAGTTGTCGGCTCACATCGCGTTGCGGATGGCCGCAAGAAATGTCTCGTACAACGGCTCATTTGAGCAAATAATCTCGCCATCTCCAAGAATATCGCAACTTTTGTCAATTGGGCTGGCCAAACCGCCCGCTTCGCGCAGAATAATCAAACCCGCCGCTAAATCCCAAACATTCAAGCGACGTTCCCAAAAGCCATCAAAGCGACCAGCGGCAACATAGGATAAATCTAGCGCCGCAGACCCCGACTGGCGCACGCCGGCACAGACCGGCAAAAGCCGCCCTAAATCCCGCAGCGATGCCGGAAGATCCGCACGGCCGGCAAATGGCAGCCCGGTCGCAAACACCGCTTCGATCATCCGGTTGCGCCCCGACACCCGTAGTCTTGTTTCATTCATCCAGGCCCCGCTGCCCTTCTCGGCGAAAAACAATTCGTTTTTAATCGGGTCATGAACCACGCCAGCAACGACCTGCCCCTTGTGTTCGAGCGCAATAGACACCGACCAATGCGGCAATCCATGCAAAAAATTAGTGGTGCCGTCTAACGGGTCAACAATCCAGCGTCTGGTCGGATCCGTCCCTTCAATCTCGCCACTTTCCTCCCCAATCCACCCATAGGTCGGACGGGCTTGCAGCAACTCGTCTTTAATGATTTTTTCGGCTGCAATATCAGCCTTGGTGACAAAATCTCCCGCGCCTTTAACCGAGACCTGCAGGTTTTCAACTTCCTGAAAATCTTTCATCAAGGACCGGCCGGCCTTGCGGGCCGCCTTTACCATAACGTTCAAATTGGCGCTGGTTTGCATCATCACTGTCCTTGCTGCTGAAGCGCGCGTATACGCGCCGGGGGCCCGCTTGCCAAGAGCTGATTGCCCCGTCCCGCCACCAACACCTGACCGGTAGAGGCTGCACATTGCAGGCACAGAGCGGCCCGACCAGAAAAACGCGCCACAGCGACAGCAAGGCCTTGAAAAGGTCGGCGCGTGATCAAGGTTGGCGCAAGTAACAAGATATCTGGCCACACCGCTTATAATAATTTTTGGCCGACACATAATTAATGACTGTGATTCCATCCCAGAAAAAGGATCAACCGCTGCGCACCAATCATCTTTAGCATGTCAATTACAATAGATTTTGGTTACGCACCACCTAGAATAAAGCTCAAATGAGGAGTGACAGCGCATGTCTGACCCGAGCGACTACCGGCTTGAGGACCAAATAGGCTTTAAACTCAGGCTCGCAAACCAAAAACATCTGGAGGTGTTTTCACGCTTGATGCCCGACGTTACGCCCACGCAATTTGCGGTCTTGGCAAAGCTGAAAGAAACAGGCTCGATTTCGCAAAATCACCTCGGGCGGCTGGTTGGAATGGATGCCGCCACAACAAAAGGCGTGGTAGACCGGCTGAAGAAAAAAGGCTTTGTGTTAAGCACACAATCACAAAAAGATTTGCGGCGTCTGGACATTTCGTTAACCCCAGAGGGGCGGGCGTTTACCACCAAAACTATTGAAAACGCACTCCATATTTCGGCCCACACTGCGGCCAATCTGTCGTCTCGAGAACTGGACCGCCTGCTTGATCTTCTGGACAAGCTGTAAAAGGTTATCGCAACCCGTCAATGCCCTCGGCTGCGCCATGTGTCAGCCCACCAACCCGCGGCAAAGGGCGGCCACTATCTGTCACAGCCACCGCCACCATCAATTCATTGGCCCGCGGAGAATCGTTCAACCGTACTTCGATACCGTCAAAATGGCTGCGCACATATGCGGCCTCTTTATGACCCAGCGGCACGTCAAGAACCTGCCCTGGCCCACCCATTTTTTTAGAGGACGGCACCAAGGCTGCCCCTTTTTCCACCGCTTTACGCAAAGGTGCGCCAAGCTTTGGGTGCAAAATCGCCGCGGCATGCTCCAATTCGCCGTTCTCACCGACCATAACCGCCTTGCCATAGCTTTCCGCCTGATCTGACGAAATACCCAGCGCGGCCACACATTTATCGCCCAAAAGACCGCCAAGCTCCGCACCGATATCCATCAAAGGTGTCAGGTCTTCAACATAGCGGCCGGCAAAGGGGTTGGCAATTACCGCCACCGCCACCGCCTTGCGGGTGGCCGGTGAAATCACTTTGCCAATCTCTTGATGGGTTTCCTCGACCCAGACCGCAATCTTTCGAATATCTGCACTCATCTCAATCCATCCTTTCCTTCAATTTTACCCGCCTGCAAGCCGCCCGCCCGATTGTGGACCCGCGCGCCTGTGGTCATCACCAGCGTCAGAACCATCTCATTGGCCCGTGGTGCATCATTGAGGCCGATTTCCATCGAGTCAAAATGACTGCGGACATAAGATGCCTCGATATGGGTCACGGGCACATCAAGACGCGCACCCACGCCTCCCACCTTTTTTGATGAGGGCACGATGGCTTTGGCCCCACCCAGTACATCGCGCATCGCATAGCCGCCAGGCGCATGCCAGAGCGCGCCATGTTCCAATTCGCCCGCAGCGCCAATAATTGCGCCTTTTCCGTAACCCTCGACCAGGGCAGGATCACCGCCCAGCAGCCCAACCAACCGCGTCGCCATCTCAAGACCCAGAGGCTTGAGGTCTTCCATAAAGGGCTGAATATCTTCGGCAAAGGTGCCAGCAAACGGATTTTCAATCACGGCAACAACCGCGGCGCGGCGCAACGGGGTGTCAGCCTTAGGCCCCCCCTCGTGATAGATCTCTTCGGTGCAACTGACGATTTTTCTAATCTTAACTTCAGGCATATTCCACATTCTTTCCAAGTTGATTAAATTGCGTCTTCGCCGGATCAATAATGTACGAGTTCCCTCGCAAGAACAGCGCCGCACCACAGATCAACCCCTTGCCCCGCATCTGTTCAGCCAAAAGTCCACCCCGGCCCAATGCCGCAACCACATCGCTGCCTGCCAACCCACCAACGCCTGTAACAACATGACGCTGGCCCAGATCGTTTTCGGGATCAAGATCACAGGCTGGCGCACGACAGATCGCCGCATGACCGGGCAAATCTACCGCATTGGCAATCAGCGTTGCGGCGACATCTGCCTCAGCCGCAGTCTGCGCCAACACTGTCACCGCATCGGCAATACCCCGCGAAAGGCTGCGCCCATGTCGTCCGCTGGTGGCAATGCCTCGGGCAGGATCAGCAATCGTCAAAGTGATACGAGCCAATTCAGAATTGTCACGATCCGCAACCAATGTGCGAAACCGCTCGGTCCCGGAAAGCCAAAGCGCAATATCGCCACCATTATTGACATAGGCACGGCGCATTTTGGCCTTTGTCAGCATCGCTGTCAGCACTGTATCGGCAACTGCCCCGGCAACAGCCGCCATCGGCGTGACAAATCCCCAATTCACATGGGGCTGAACCGCGCGCTGCATCTGCAGCGCAATTGCCCCTGTCACATCGCCCTTTTTCTGGCATCGCAATATTGGCAACTCGGCAACCAGTTCCTCCAAAACGGTGTGAAACCGCTGTGTTGCCGCCGCAAACGCCGCCGCACGATCGCCATCAACGCCAATAATCAAATCAATCGGGCCATGATGTAAATGCAGACGCCTGCCATCCGCCAGCCGTTTTGCCACAGCAGTCTGCATTACGAACAACTCTGTTTTGATACTGCCCAACGATAATTTTTCTGGTCAGTTGGATAGGCATGATTGGGTGTCGGAGCAACTGTGCGAATTTCGGAACTCAGCACCGCCTCTAGCGGCACAATACGGTCCACATGCCCCCCCAGAGCGACATAATCAGCTTTGCGCAGCGTAAACTCAACCGGCGCGACCAAGGCAGGTGTTGGCACATATCCAAACGCATTGCTCGGCATCTCCATCACGTCAGCCATAAAGGTGATCCCACCGCCGGGCCAGATATAGGCCGGTGCCCCACCACAGGTAACATGGGTCAGCGCCTCTTTTACCGAACGGGTCAGCCGCACCGGATTTTCGGTCACTCCGGCCCGCAAAGAGCCGCCCGCGCCTCCCATAAACAAAACCGAACACAGCGATGGTTCACAGTTTTCGGCCACGCGTTCCGCCGAGGCCAAAAGTGGGGCCGATATTGTTGCGGGTTGCGGCACCAAACCTGCATCCAGTTCAAAATAAGCCCATTGTTCGCCCGTGGTCGAGATCATCAACAACCGCAATCCCGGCCAGGCTTTCTTGGGATCAGCAGGTTTTAAAATTGATAGCGGATCTTCCACATCTGTACCGCCCCAGCCAGTACCGGGTTCGGCCACCTGAAAATACCGCCCCGGCGTGGATTTACGGCCCATCACCTTAATGCCTGAAGGCGCCATATCCAAGCCTTTGCCCGCCTCATGTTCAGAAAGAACACCCGTGATGTGATCGTCCACCACCACCACCTCATCGACATGGGGCGCCCATTGCTGAGCAAACATACCAATCGTCGCAGATCCACACCCCACCCGCATCAGCTTTTCAGCAACTCCGTTGATAATCGGAGGCTGACCGGCCTGCACAGTAAGCGTTGCGCCGGCGTCGATTTCCAAATCGACCGCTTCACGATTGCACAGTTGCAACAGCGCGTCACAGGTCGCCCGCCCCTCTTTTTTTGACCCACCAGTCAGATGATCAACCCCACCCAGAGACAGCATTTTTGAGCCGTATTCACCAGTCATGACATGACCTATCGCCTCGCCATTCGCACGCACGATCGCCCGTTCATGACCGATATGACGATCAGAATCAATTTTAACCTTCACGCCGCAATAGCTGAAAATACCCTCGGTCACGACAGTGACCATATCAATACCGTCAACCTGCTGGCTGACGATAAAAGGCGCTGGCTTATAATCGGGATAGGTGGTTCCAGCACCGACTGCAGTGACAAATTGCCGGCGCCCTTTTATCATATCACCGTCCCACCCCGACGGCGCGTCACCAGTACCGAGAAACGCAACTGCAGGCACGCCACTTTCAATCACCGTCAGCGGATCAAGCCGGATCAGATCGCCACCATGATTGGCATAGCGGTCACAGGCCCCGGATTTTCCCTCGGCAATAAAACACATCACCGGGCAAGCATCACAACGAATTTTCTCCGCTTTAGCAGGCAGTTGATCAGTCATATCCAGCCTCTTTCAATGCCGTACGCACCCGTGATGGGGTGGCTGGCACACTGTAAAGCCGCACCCCGGTCGCATTTTTGATCGCGTTCAACAGTGCCGGTGCCGTGGGAATAAGCACATGCTCGCCCAGTCCTTTGGCACCGTAGGGGCCCTCAGCATCTGCCTGTTCAATAATCAGCGTCTCAATCGGCGGCACATCTCCAATGGTTGGCATCAGGTAATCATGCAGGTTTTCGGTCCGTCCCGGCAGATATTCTTCCATCAACGCCATGCCCAACCCTTGGGCAATGCCCCCCTGCACCTGACCCTCAACCAACAGTGGATTGATCGCTTGTCCCACGTCATGGGCCGCCGTAAACCGCTGCGGAATAACGCTCCCCAACCGGATATCCACCTCGACCACGGCAAGATGGGCCGCATAACCAAACTGCGCATACGGCACCCCTTGCCCGTTTTCATCCAGCGGCAGGGTTGGTGGATCATAGGTTTCTATGGCCTCAAGAACATAGCCGTCAGCCCCGACAGGCAGCCGCTGCAAAGCCACCACATGCGGTCCTGCGCCATCACAGATAGTCACCGTTCCAGAATCAAAGCTGAAAGATGCATCGGGACCTGCATTTGCCAGCGCCAGCACTTTGCGCCGTAAACTTTCACCCGACAGGCGCGCGGCGTTGCCGGACACAAACGTCTGTCGCGAGGCTGAGGTCTTGCCCGCATCCGGGGTAATATCCGTGTCGGGCCCCAACAGATGAATGTCGTGCACCACCACCCCCAGCGCCTGTGCGAAAATCTGCGCAATCACAGTATTGGACCCCTGCCCAATATCGGTCGCGCCTTGATGCAGAAAAATACGCCCCTCGGCGGTAATGCCAGATTTAATCGTCGACGGGTTGGGCAGCGAAGTATTGCCACATCCATACCAGCCGGCAGCCACACCAACCCCGCGCTTAATGGATGCATTCTCAGCATTAAATGCCGCGCAAAGCGCCTTTTCCCGCTGCCAAGCCGGGCGCAAGGCACGCAGGCAATCCTTGATCCCAACGCCCTGTGTAAACACTTGCCCACAGACCGTTTCAGCGCCGTCTTCCAGCGCGTTTATCTCGCGAAACTCAAGCGCATCGATCCCCAGCTTATCAGCCAATTCATCAAACAGGCTTTCTTGCGCAATCGCTGCCTGCGGCACGCCAAACCCGCGAAACGCCCCAGCGGGCGGGCAATGGGTATAGATCCCACGGGACTCAGCGCGGTAATCAGCTATCTGATAGGGACCTGAAGCATGCACCGGCACGCGATTGGCAACCGTTGGCCCCCAAGAGGCATAGGCCCCGGTGTTGAAGTCTCCAGTGAATACAAAACCGCAAATCCGCCCGGCTTTGGTCGCGCCGATCTTAAGATCGATTTCGGAGGGATGGCGCTTGGTTGTCGCCTGCATCGTTTCTGTACGGCTGTACGTCATACGAACTGGCTGACCCGTTTTCAGCGTCGCCAACGCCAGAAACGGCTGAACCGACAAATCCAGTTTAGACCCAAAACCGCCGCCAACCGCAGTGGGTCGTATCCGGAGTTTACCTTGATCACAGCCAAGAATTGCCGCCAGGCTTTCTAGATCCATGACCGGCGCTTGGGTGCAGGCATGCACCTCTATGCGCCCCTCCACGCATTCGGCAAAGCCGGCTTCCGGCTCGATATAACCATGCTCGACAAAACCGGTTTCAAACAGCCCCTCCACCACGGCATCGGCGTCCAACAACCCATTTTGTGCATCACCACGAGCCACAAAGCCACCGCACATCACGTTTTGGGGATGGTCTGCATGCAGCTGCGGTGCCGAGGCCATCAGCGCCTGTGCGACCCGCGACACTGCGGGACGCTCTTCCCAAATCACCGGAAACCCGGCTTCATCAAAACATGCCATCGCTGCTGCGGTACCAATCACGGCGGCAACGGCTTCCCCGCGAAACCGGGCCTCTGTCTCAGCAAAAACCGGCTGATCCTGAAAAGCGGGAATGACGCCGAACGCATTTTTTCCGGGCACATCCGCTGCCGTCAAAACCGCATGGACCCCGGCAGTGGACGTCACATAGTTTTCAAGATCCCCAAAACGGAACTCTGCCCGCGCAAAAGGCGACCGAACAGCTTTTATCACCAGCGCCTGAGGTGGGGCAACATCATCGCCAAACACCTCGCGCCCCTGAAGTTTTTGCAACCCGTCGAGGCGGGCCACAGAAGTCCCAACAGCACCAGAGCCACTGACAGCCACAGGAAAGACCTCAGCTTGCCCCGCTTCACAGACCGCATCAATAATCTTGCGGTACCCGGTACACCGGCACAACACCCCCCCGAGCGCATCCTGAACCTGTTTAATTGTCGGTTTTGGGACATCGCGCAACAACGCAACCGCCGAAACCATCACACCCGGGGTGCAAATGCCGCATTGCGCAGCCTGATGGTTTTGAAAGCTTTGCACCAAGGCTTTGGCGCGGGGGTCCTGCCCCACAAGCCCCACCAAGGTTTCCAGCGTTTTACCTGCGGCCTGCTGGGTTGGCATCAGGCAGGCACAGACCGGATCACCATCAACCAAAACTGTACAGGCGCCGCAATCACCCGCGTTACAGCCGATTTTGACATCCTTTGCGCCCAGTTGTTCGCGCAAGCTGTGCGACAGCCGTACACCGGCAGCAGCCGACACTTTCACCATCCGGCCGTTCAACTTGAATTCTGTAAAGTGAGCCGAAAGCGTCGCCGCATTATCCATGACCAAGCCCACCATTTTGCGCGGCACCGGTCAGCGCACTGGCCACCGCGCGCCGGCACAACTCGAACGCCGCGTCAGCGCGATACGAAGCAGAGCCACGCATGTCCGAAATCGGCGAGAGCGCCTCGAGATGGGCTGGACAGATTGCCGCCTCAGCCTGCGCGGCCGTACACCCTCGTAACGCCGCTTCTAGCATCGGCACCCTTTGGGCAACCGTCGAACACGCCCCCACAGCAACGCGTGCCTCTGCAATCTTACCGTCTGCAACGGCCACCAAAGCCGCAACCATTGTGATCGAAATCACCAAATATTTACGGGCACCAATTTTGATAAAACAGCCCACGCCCTCACTCACATGCATAGGCAGGACAGGGACCGTAACCGCCGTGACCATCTCGCCGGGTTGTAATGCAGTTTGGCGCACACCGAGCACAAACTCGGTCAGAGGCACCGACCGGACGCCCGACAGCGATGCAATTTCCACCGCGGCATCAAGCGTCAATAAAGGCGGCACCCCGTCTGCAGCCGGCGAGGCATTGCACAGATTGCCCGCCAATGTCGCGACGTTCTGTATCTGCACCGACCCCACTTCTCGGGCCGCAGCTTTCAAACCCGCAAAACAATTTGGCAAATCTGCCGTTAGAATATCAGACCAGGTGACCGCGGCGCCAAAACGCCACCCCTGCAAAGTGCGTTCAATTCCCTGCAGTTCAGCAATTTTAGTGATGTCCAAAATTGGCTGACACAAAGGCCGTTCGCCGCGTGCCGGAAACCAGTCTGTGGCACCCGCCACAATCTCAACCCCATTCTTGCCGCCTTGTTGCAGAAAATCCACTGCATCTTGCAACGTTGTCGGCACGAAATATTCCAAGTCAGAGTCACCCTATCGGTTCATTTGTATGCTAATAATTATTCTTGCAGCCTCTGGTGTCAAACAAAATAGACAGTGGACTGCGGTTTGTCTGACTATTTTCCGTCGCAAGCCACTCAGAACCCAAGATTACCCGACAAACGCCCGCTCGACCACAAAGGTGGCAGGTTTACTGTTGGACCCTTCTTGCAGACCAAACCCCTCAAGGGCGACTTTCGTGTCGCGCAGCATGTCCATAGATCCGCAAATCATCGCGCGATCTTCAGCCAAGGACAGCGGTGGCAGGCCCAGATCATCAAACAGCTTACCCGACGCCATCAAATCGGTTTGCCGCCCCTGAAACGGAAAGTCTTCTCGGGTTACAGTGGGATAGTGGATCAACCTCTGCGCGGCCAAGTCCCCGACCAAAGGATCATCTTTCAGCGCCGCAACCAGATCATGCCCGTACCGCAGCTCTGCCACCTGACGACAGGTATGGCACAAAATAAGCCTATCAAATTTTTCATATGTGTCAGGATCCCGGATCAGGCTGGCAAAGGGTGCAATCCCGGTGCCTGTGGCAAACATATACAGCCTTTTTCCGGGCAATAACGCATCATTCACCAAAGTCCCTGTCGGCTTTTTCCGCATCAAAACACTGTCACCCACCTGGACCTTTTGCAAATGTTGGGTCAGCGGTCCGTCAGGCACTTTGATCGAATAAAATTCGATCTCTTCATCCCACGACGGGCTGGCAATCGAATAGGCGCGAAACACCGGCTTTTGGGCATTGGGCAAGCCGATCATCACAAACTCACCCGACCTAAACCGAAAACTGGCCGGGCGTGTGATGCGGAACTGAAACAGGCTCTCGGTATAATGCTGTACCGAACTCACCGTCTCAACAAAGACACCCTTGGGGATTTCAAATTGCTCTGGCGCTATTTCGACTTTGATTGGCATGCAAACTCCGACCCCTAAATCAAATTATTTTCGTTAGTATACATATGATATATTTTGTCAATAGCCTGACCTGAAATGACACTATACTGACTTGATCGGCATCAAATATATGTTAGCGTTCAAACGACTCAAAAGGGGACTTCTTATGTCGACAGACAACACAAAACTTGTGATCCGCAACATTGGCCTGTTGTTATCTGGCAAAATAGAGCAGCCCATTCTGGACGGTGACTGCCTAATTGCCCTGAACGGTAAAATCACCGCATGGGGGGCAGACAAAGATCTCGACACCGAGGCTGCTACCACCGAGATTGACGCCCATGGCGTGACGCTGGCGCCAGGACTGATCGACAGCCATATCCACCCGGTGGTTGGCGACTATACCCCGCGACAACAGCAGTTACACTGGATTGATAGCACGTTGCACGGCGGGGTCACCACGTTAATCTCGGCTGGTGAAGTGCATATGCCGGGTCGTCCGAAAGATATAGTTGGGCTAAAAGCCATGGCAATCGCATCACAGCGCTGGTACGAAAATTTTCGGCCCTCAGGCATGAAGGTGCACGCCGGCGCGCCGGTCATCGAACACGGTATGGTAGAGCAGGATTTTAAAGATCTCGCCGACGCCGGTGTGAAACTGCTGGGCGAAGTCGGCCTTGGCACCGTCAAAGACGGCAAAACCGCAAAACAAATGGTCGACTGGGCACGCAAATACGGCATCCAAAGTACGATCCACACCGGTGGCCCGTCTATTCCCGGTTCGGGATTGATTGATGCCGATATGGTGCTTGAGACCGGCACCGACGTGATCGGCCATGTCAACGGCGGGCATTCTGCACTGCCCGATGATCAGATTATTTGTCTGTGTGAAAGCTGTTCTGCCAGCCTTGAGATCGTCCATAACGGCAATGAGCGTGCGGCACTTCTAACGCTCAACACCGCGCGCGAATTAAAGCAGCTAGACCGGCTTATTTTGGGCACCGACGGGCCTGCGGGTTCTGGGGTTCAACCTTTGGGAATCCTGCGTATGGTGGCAATGCTGTCAAGCCTTGGCCATGTCGCTGCCGAGACCGCATTTTGCTTTGCCAACGGCAATACGTCACGCCAACGAGAGCTGGACACTGGCTTGATCGAGGTGGGCAAATGCGCAGATTTCGTGTTGATGGATCAAGCCCAGCATGCACCGGGGAAAAATATTCTCGAATCAATCCAGCTTGGCAATCTACCAGGTGTGGGCATGACCATCATCGACGGCCTTGTCTGCAGTCAGCGCAGTCGTAATACTCCACCGGCGCAGCGCCTGCCTGAAATTGTCACCACCCGATCCTAATCGTGATGTAAAACAGGCTTATCGATGCGCAGCAGTCACGGCCCGTTTGGTCATCACTGCAACCAGATGCGCGCGGTACGTCTGCGCGGCGTGGGCGTCAGCAATCAGCTCTGCCGGATCAATCGCAAGATTGTCGATTGCAACGGGCGCAAATTCATTTGACAGCGCCGCCTCAGCCTCGGCCCAGCGAAAAACGCCCATTTGCGACGCGCCGGTGACCGCCACGCGAACCACACCGTCAAATCGCGCCACAAATACGCCTACAAGCGCGAATCGCGATGCAGGCTGGACGAATTTTTCATAATGCGCGATCTCGGGGATTGGAAAGCGTACCGCAGTGATCAGTTCGCCATCATCCAACGCGGTGCCAAACATGCCGTCAAAGTAATCCTCGGCCGCAATCCGGCGCAGGTTGGTTTCAATAACGGCACCACAGGCCAGCACAGCTGCCGGATAACAGGCCGCGGGATCATTATTGGCAAGACTGCCACCAATTGTGCCGCGGTTACGTACCGCCGGATCACCGATATGCCCCGCAAGATCAGCCAGCGCTGGAAAACACGCTGCCGCCTGAACCGCCACATCTGCATGCCGCGTCGCGGCGCCTATGACGACCTCTTTCGCTGTCACCGTCACGCCTTGCAGCGCCTTTATTCTGGTCAGACTGACCAAGCGCTCTGGGCTTGCCAATCTTTGCTTCATCGTCGGGATTAAGGTTTGCCCACCCGCCAGCGCCTGTGTCTCTTCATTTTGCAAGGCGGTTACCGCCTCGTTCAGACTGGTCGCGGTCAATAATTCGAAATCATACATTCAATATATCACCTTGGGTTTTGCGCGAAAGCATCTTGTTCGGATGCCGCCAAGACCGCTTTAATAATATTGTGATAACCAGTGCAGCGACATATATTTCCCTCAAGATAAGTTCGAATAGTGCTCTCATCGGGCTTGGGTGTGTGTCTGAGCAAGGCTGTTGCCGACATCACCATCCCGGGCGTGCAAAACCCGCATTGCAAACCGTGATTATCTTGAAAGGCCTGCTGGATTCTGTTGAGAGACCCGTCGGCATTGGCTTGCCCCTCGATCGTGTTGACTTTTGCGCCGGCGGCTTCGGCCGCAAACATGGTGCAGGCCTTCACCGCATCGCCGTTTATATGGACGATGCAAGCCCCGCATTGGCTCGTATCACAGCCTATATGTGTGCCTGTCAGCCCAAGTTCGTCACGCAGAAACTGCACCAAAAGCGTACGGCCCTCGGCCTGGCCCGACACCGGCTGACCGTTGACTGTCATGTTCAGTTGCAGCATGGTTCATTCCCTCAGTTCTAAAAGTGCGCTTTCTGGCACAGGGCAGATCATTCCATGGTCCGGTCAAGCGGTCACCCACTTGCTTGGTAAGTTATTTAGGTCGTATCAGGTCGCGATCAAGTCAGCCAGATCGCCTGCACATCTTCACCCCAACCCATCGTCAAACGCGTGCCATCCTGCAACACAGGCCGCTTCATCAATGTCGGCTGTGCCAGCAATTGCGCGTCCGCCTCGGCCTCACGCAACCACATCGATAACCCGCGATAGGTGGTGGATTTCTGGTTCACTAAAGTCGAACCGAACTCGGCAAGCAGTATTGCCCATTCATCTTCGGACAAAGGCTCTGCTCTGACATCGCGAAATGTCACCGAATGGCCCTCTGCCTCCAGCGCTTTGCGGGCTTTTTTACAAGTATCACACGTCGGTATTCCATAGAGGATCATATGTTGCTCCCTAATTATTTAGCTATCATCTGGCACAAGCTCTGGACAGGATGCAGACGCCGCCGCGACCCACCGGGCCTGCTTACAGCTATAGCAATTGCTCAAACTCACGCCATTCACCTTTGCTCATCCCCGAGGTTTCCTGCGTTACCGCCTCGCCTTTGAGCATTCTGCGCACACATTCTAGCGCCGTGCCACTGAGCGTTGCCCCACCAAGGCGATAATCCTCGAAGGCAGCGTAGGCATAGGGCACCCAATCGGCCACCACGGAACAGATAGCGTCCGCATAGACGCGGATTTCGTATTGCGCATGAGCATCAGCACGCAGCCGCAGAAAATGCAGTAAATTGTGCAAATCAACCTTCCAATACCATTGGGTATAGATATTAGCCGGAAGATTCATCCGCGCAAGCTCGCGCGCAAGCCCCTGTTGGCCATCATCGCTGATCATTGCCTGATAATTGTTGTAAGACCGCTCAGAATCAGATTTTAGAATATCCAAAACCCGGGCGGCCTCTTCTCCGGTCAAAGTCTCGCCGCGTCCTTGGTTATTCACCACCGATTGTGCGGCGACATGTTCCGGCGCCGGAATATAAAACTCTCGGTCTAAGATCGAATAGCGCGCTGAGTATTCATTCACGTTTGCAGTGCGGTGCCTGATCCATTGACGGGCCACAAAAACCGGCAGTTTTACATGCAGTTTGACCTCACACATTTCAAACGGCGTCGAATGCCAGTGACGCATCAGATAACGGATTAAACCCTCGTCATTTTGAACAGATTTGGTACCCTTGCCATAGCTTACACGCGCCGCCTGACAGATTGCCGCATCATCACCCATATAATCGACCACACGTACAAACCCGTGATCCAAAACCGGGATCGCGTTATACAGATGGGCTTCCATACCCTCGCTCACCGCACGCAGCGTCTGCCGTGGCGCCGCGCGCAGGGCGTCAATTTCGGCTTGTTGGTCAGGGGTCAGGGTCATCGGGCGAATCCTTTGGACAGCGTGTTGAGTCGCGATGACTATATCTGGTCACATCCAGACACAAAATAGCTATATGAGCCATTCCTTATGACAAACCAAAGTTGGTTCATAGCTGCCTTCTTTCGTAAATTTCCAGCAAAAGCATCTCTGTCTGCGCAGATTACAGGTATCGACATCACCGAAACATACGTTAGGGTTGGCCCCGAACTGATTTTGGAGAGCGATAAATGGGTCTGAAATATTTACACACAATGGTCAGGGTCAAAGACCTAGAGGCGTCTTTGGCATTCTATACTCTGCTAGGTCTAAAAGAGACCCGTCGCAAAGAAAGTGAAAACGGGCGCTTCACTTTGATCTTTATAGCGCCAGAAGGCCAAGAGGATCGCCCAATTGAATTGACCTACAATTGGGACGGCGATGATGGCCTGCCCAACGACAGTCGCCACTTTGGTCATTTGGCTTTTGGTGTGGATAACATTTACGAAACCTGCGCAAATCTTCAAGCCAATGGGGTGACGATCAATCGGCCCCCGCGTGACGGTCATATGGCATTTATCCGCTCACCTGACAATATATCGATCGAATTACTGCAAAACGGGCCATCGCTAGAGGGCGCCGAGCCGTGGTTAAGCATGGGAAACACTGGTCATTGGTGAAATTGCCCATTGGTGACTCTGCCTGCTGCTGAATGGGAGCGGGCGGAAGAACAAACACGATATCAGCGTTTTGCAGCTTTGGTTTGTCTGCATGCGACCCAGCTAAAAATACGCCGTATTTCAGGCTTAATAGATATATCGTATCTGATCGGTCCAATAACGCTCCACCCGGCGCAGTGAGCTGGCAATATCCTCGATACCTTCCGAGCCCAGTACACCTTTGCTTTGCAAACCGTCAGAGTGGCGGGCAAACAGCTCCGCAACGATATCGCGAATGGAGCGGCCCTTTTGGGTCAGGCGAACCCGTACTGAGCGGCGATCTATTTCGCTGCGCTGATGGTGCATATACCCCATCTCGACCATCTTTTTGAGATTATAGCTGACATTGCTGCCTTGATAGTAACCTCGTGACTTTAGTTCGCCAGCAGTGACTTCATTCTCACCAATATTAAATAATAAAAGTGCCTGTACTGGATTAATTTCTAATACATTGATACGTT
>DDEJ01000140.1:21505-32325 GCA_002336405.1 Rhodobacteraceae bacterium UBA1957 | reverse complement strand
CGCTAACGCCTCCAGGTAGCTTTCAGCAAACCCAAGCTTAATGCCGCTATCCAGCGCAGGGTGAATTGTCATTTCAATCTCCAACAAAATCTCTACTTGGGAAACTGGAATAAAATCACCAATAATAGGTTAAACTGCGCTTTTCGTTAGCTAAAATGCAGACTATTCGATTTTATGTAATGTTGTCGCGACCCTTGCAATCATCGCAGAAAACCGCTCGGGCGCGGCGTTTTGGCCGGTAACCCATTGATACAGATCATGATCATTTTCAGACAGCATCGCATCGTACAAGGTTAAATCGGCTTCCGTCATCTTTTCAAGATGACTATCGGCAAAGGCTGAAAGGATGAGGTCCATCTCTTTGATACCTCTGCGCATCGATCGCATTTTCAATCTTTTGACCCGATGCTCCAGCAGTTCACCCATGATCGGCACTCTGCAAAATCAAACGCAGTTTCTTTTCCAACCGAGCTAGGCGCTCGGCAGATGTCTTCATCACGGTTTTCATATCGCGAATCTCGTTCAGCGTTTCTTGGATATCCGGGGCAATATCTGAGCCGTCATCAGGGCCGGAAATGCCTTCACCCTCGGCGTTCAGCAACCACATGATGGAGACGTTCAGCAATCCAGCCATCATCGACAGACGGTTGGCACGCGGTTCTGAAAGATCTTGTTCCCAGTTACGCAGCGTGCTGACCTTGACCCCCAAACGCTTGGCCATATCCGACTGGCTCATCGCGGCCTGCTCGCGCGCAGCGGCCAGACGGTCGCCAAAAGTCGCCATGTCTGGCCCGTACCAATCGCTCTCAACGGGGTCCATATCCTAATCCTTGTATGTTTCAATCTGTGCTTGCATGATGTCGCAAATTACCCACGGGTACAACCCGATCAGATTGGAGCCCCTATGGCCTTGCTGTCAGACACGCTTACCCGCGTCAAACCCTCACCCACGGTTGCGATGTCATCTAAGGCGATTGAAATGCGTGCCGCGGGGCGCGACATTATTAGTCTCAGTGCCGGTGAGCCAGATTTTGACACCCCTGAAAACATCAAAGCAGCGGCAATTGCAGCGATCCTTGCGGGCAAAACCAAATATACCGCCCCCGACGGCATCATCGAGCTCAAGCAGGCCATCTGTGACAAATTTCTGCGTGACAATGCATTGTGCTATCGGCCCGATCAGGTTTCTGTCGGAACTGGCGGCAAGCAGGTGCTATATAATGCACTGATGGCCACCCTGAACCCCGGCGACGAGGTGATCATCCCAGCGCCTTATTGGGTCAGCTATCCCGATATGGTCTATTTGGCCGGCGGCGAGCCGGTTATTTTAGAGACATCGGTGGAGCGCGGTTTTAAGTTGTCTGCTGAGGCGCTTGAGGCCGCGATCACCCCACGGACGAAATGGTTCATTTTTAATTCGCCCAGCAACCCCACAGGCGCAGGGTATCACTGGGACGAATTGCGCGCCCTGACCGAAGTGTTGCTGCGCCATCCCCATGTCTGGATACTCAGTGATGATATCTATGAACATCTGGTCTATGATAATTTCAAGTTCTGCACCCCAGCCGAGGTCGCCCCAGACCTGATGGACAGAACCCTGACCGTCAACGGCGTCTCAAAGGGTTTTGCCATGACTGGCTGGCGCATTGGCTATGCCGCCGGGCCGCAGCCATTGATTGCAGCGATGCGAACCATACAGGGCCAAAGCACTTCAAATCCCTGTACGGTCAGCCAATGGGCCGCACTGGAGGCGCTCAACGGCCCACAAGACTATATTGCCAGCAACAATATCCTTTTTCGCCGGCGCCGCGATCTGGTAATTGCCCAACTAAACGCAATCGACGGCATTACCTGTCCCACCCCTGAGGGCGCGTTCTATGTCTATGCCTCCATCGATGGGCTGATCGGCAAGACAACTGCGGCGGGCGTCCCCCTGCACAATGACGAAACCTTTGCCATGCAAGTGTTGGAAGAGGCGAACGTCGCCATTGTTTTTGGCGCGGCTTTCGGACTGTCGCCCTGTTTCAGGGTCAGCTATGCGGCCTCAGAAGATACACTCAAGACAGCTTGCACACGCATTGCAGAATTTTGTGCAGCATTAACATAGCGAGAACAGTCACATATTGATCTGATCTTTGGCCTTATTTTCAGGGGCGTTGTTCGCAGGTCAGTTATGCCACCGTGCAGACATGAGAGGACTTAAGCGCGGACCCAAACGTGGCACTGCGTGGGTATGTGTCAGAGCTCAATCTTGCAAGACCAGATCCAGAAACGTGCCATAAGCAAACCCGCAGCAACTGCCAAACCGACCACCAACCCCATCCAGACCCCGACGCCCTGCCACTGCAGAACAAATCCCATGTAATAGGCGGCTGGAATACCAATCATCCAATAACTTACCCCCGCAATCACCATAGGCGCTCCGGCATCATGAACCCCCCGCAACAGGCCCAGCGCCATAGCCTGCACAGAATCGACCAACTGAAACAGCGCCGCCACCGCCAAAAGCGTGGCCCCAGTTTGTAAAATAAGGTCGCGGTCCCCGTCATTGACATCCAAAAACAATCCGATCAGCGTATGGGGGTGCGCCAAAAACGCATAGATTGTCACTGCGACCACCGCCATCGCCACAGCGGTCACCGCCCATGCACCCCGGCGCAGATGCCCCTCATCGCGCCGGCCCAGCGCATTTCCCGCCCGGATTGTTGCGGCATTGCTCAACCCAAGGTGGATCATGAATGTAGCGGCCGTGAGTTGTATGGCGATCCCATGAGCCGCCAGCGGCACCGTCCCCAGCCATCCCATCATAATCGTCGAGGCTGCAAACAAACCGGATTCGGCCAAACTGGTCAGACCGACAGGCACCCCCATACGGGCAACAGCCCCAAACACATCCCAGTCCAGCCGCCAGAGCCGATGAAACAATGCGTGCTCTGCCGAAGTTTTGGAAGCGTAAAACACAACGCCAAAGAACAGCCCAAGATTGACCAACAATGAGGCTACAGCGGCGCCCTGAATGCCCATCGCAGGCGCCCCCCAATGACCAAAAATCAGCGCATAGTTCAACACAGCGTTCAGCCCAACGCCCCCTACGGTGATCCACAGGACCACTTGGGTCTTTTCCAGCGCTGCCAAATAGGATTTAACCACCATCATCAACAGCGCCGGGACAATCGCAAATCCAGCGATCCGTAAATAACGCTGCACCTCTTCGGCCAGCGACAGCTGTTGACCAAAGGCTTGTAACAGGGGGGAAGACCACCAAAAGGCCGGCAACACCACAAGCCCGTACAACGCGCTGAGCCAGAACCCCATTCGGGTCACGCGCCGGACACGCAGTTGATCACCCTGTGCCTCGGCACTGGCAACCAGCGGCATAATCGCCGCAGAAAATCCTGCCCCCAAAATAAACAGAACAAAAAACATAGTACTGCCAAGCACCAAGGCTGCCAAACCCGCGACCGAATGCCAGCCCATCATCACCGTATCGGTCATCCCGATCGAAAAATGTGCCAGATGACCGCCAATCAATGGCAAGCCAAGGCGCATAATCGCACGAAAATGCTGTTGGTAGGAGACGGTCAACGACAAAGAAACGGCTCACTCTAAAAAACAAAATTACCTAACTAGACCAGCCATGCCCAAAAAAAGGCCTTAGAACAACCCTCAAGGCACTCTGCCCTGCATCCTTATACAAATCAAAGGAGGCTATTTTTACAAAATGCTGCCCACCTACCGAACTGAGCCTTTCCCCTGCGCTTGCAACCTGTCATATTGCGCAGCAACTAGATAAAAATAGAGCAGCTTACATGTCTGAAGATCTTCTCAGCAGCACCCATGGGTCTGACTATAACGCGTCCTCAATCGAGGTGCTCGAAGGGTTGGAGCCGGTGCGCAAACGGCCCGGCATGTATATTGGTGGCACCGACGAGCGCGCGTTGCACCATCTCGTGGCCGAGGTGCTCGACAATTCAATGGATGAGGCAGTCGCAGGTCATGCCAACCGCATCGAGGTTGAATTGCACGCGGATTACGCCGTGACCATCCGCGACAACGGCCGCGGTATCCCTGTTGACCCTCACCCCAAGTTCAAAGATAAATCTGCGCTGGAAGTGATCCTATGCACGCTGCATTCAGGCGGCAAGTTTTCCGGCAAAGCCTATCAGACCTCGGGCGGTCTGCACGGTGTGGGCGCCTCGGTTGTGAACGCGCTCTCCGACAAGATGGTGGTTGAGGTGGCCCGCAACAAAGAGCTGTTCGAACAATGCTTTTCGCGTGGCATTCCACTGGGGCCCGTGGCGAAAATTGGTACGGCCCCAAACCGGCGTGGCACCACGGTGACCTTTCATGCCGATGAACAGATTTTTGGGTCACACCGCTTTAAACCGGCACGCTTGCTGAAAATGGTCCGCTCAAAAGCCTATCTGTTTTCCGGGGTGGAAATCCGTTGGAAATCAGCCATTTCGGATGGCGAAACCCCACAAGAAGCCGTGTTCCACTTTCCAGGCGGTCTGGCTGATTATCTACGCGAAACCCTTGGAAACGCAACCACATACGCCGAAAAGCCCTTCGCCGGCACTGTTGATTTTCAGGAAAAATTTAGCGTACCGGGCAAGGTAGAATGGGCAATAAACTGGACCCCGGCGCGGGACGGGTTTATTCAGTCTTATTGCAACACGGTTCCCACCCCCGAAGGCGGCACCCATGAGGCGGGATTTTGGGCGGCAATTCTCAAGGGCATGCGCGCTTATGGCGAGCTGTCAAACAATAAAAAAGCCGCGCAAATCACCCGCGATGATCTGATCACAGGCGGCTGTGCGCTGGTCAGTTGCTTTATAAGCGAGCCGGAATTTGTCGGCCAGACCAAAGACCGTCTGGCCACCACCGAAGCCCAACGCCTTGTAGAAAACGCCGTCCGCGATCACTTTGACAACTGGCTGGCGGCCGATACCAAATCTGCCGGAGCGATCTTGGATTTCATAGTACTGCGCGCCGAAGAACGCCTGCGCCGGCGGCAAGAGAAGGAAACTCAGCGTAAAACGGCCACCAAACGTCTGCGCCTGCCCGGAAAACTGGTCGATTGTTCGGCCACCACCCGCGAGGGTACAGAGTTGTTTCTCGTCGAAGGCGACAGCGCCGGCGGCTCGGCCAAAATGGCGCGCAACCGTAAAGTGCAAGCGCTGTTGCCCCTGCGCGGCAAGATCCTCAACGTTTTGGGTGCGGCCAGTTCTAAAATTGGCACCAATCAGGAAATCAGCGATTTATCGCAGGCGATGGGGGTCAATCTGGGCACACGGTTCAATCTCGATGATCTGCGTTATGACAAAATCATCATCATGACCGACGCCGATGTCGACGGCGCCCATATCGCAGCGCTTTTGATGACGTTCTTTTTCACCCAGATGCGGCCAATGATTGACGCCGGACACCTGTATCTGGCGTGTCCACCGCTGTTTCGGCTGACCCAAGGCGCCAAGCGCGTCTATTGTGTCGATGAGGCCGAGCGTGACCAATGGATGGAAAAAGGCCTTGGCGGCAAGGGAAAAATTGACGTCAGCCGCTTTAAAGGTCTCGGCGAAATGGACGCCAAAGATCTTAAAGAGACCACAATGGATCCAATCAGCCGCAAACTGATCCGGGTCAGCATTGATGAGGATGAACCCGGCGAAACCGGCGATCTGGTCGAGCGTCTGATGGGCAAAAAACCGGAGCTGCGGTTTCAGTACATTCAGGAGAATGCGCGCTTTGTGCAAGAACTTGACGTTTGACACTGACCCTTTGAATTCGGCTGACAGCCCAGGTGGTGCAGGCGCCATAACCGCCGGTGTTTGAAATCAAAAGAGGCTTTCAAGATGTCGTATTCAACCTATGCCGTTATTATGCTGGCCGCTGGTCTGGGCATTCCTCTGATGGCGGCTCTGAACGCCGCACTGGGGAAAATAATCGGCAATCCCGCGGGCGCGGTTGTGATCCTTTTGCTGGTCGCGATGATCGCCGCAGCTGCAATTTGCAGTCTCACCGGCGGCATATCCCTGATCACGCTGATAACGGCGCCAAAACATCTATTTTTCGCCGGGGTGCTCGCCGCATTTTACATGCTTTCCATTACGTTTATTTCGCCACATTTTGGCGTTGGTAATGCGGTATTTTTCGTTTTGTTAGGGCAGTTGGCCAGCGCTGCTGCAATTGATCACTTCGCGCTTTTTGGCGCGAATGCGACGGCTCTGACGCCAATGCGCAGTTTGGGTATTTCGGTCATGGCGCTTGGTGTCTGGATCACGCAACAGGCATAACCCCAAAACGCACTGTCTTTCAATGTCGACCGGGCCTTTTTAACGGTCTGGGAAACGTATGGGGCAAACTGAGCTGGCAAGATTATCCGCACGCGGGGTCAACATCATGCCGCTATCTTTATCAAAGCAACTTGCGCTGTTTCAAGCGACTTACACCCCTGCCTAGGGCTCCCCCACGTTTATCAATCCAGCCTATTGCGCCAACTTACACACCATTTCCCACAGGCTGTCGGGCACGTCCACATGCTCTGCCGGTTGCATGTTTTGCCCCGGCATCCGCGCACCGGGATCAAGTGCAACACCCTCGGCAACCAACGACATCCGGTCAAAAAACGCACCTGATACATCCGGATCTATAAGCAGATAATACTGGCCCAGATCATGGGGTGCCCCCGTTGGCGCTTTCAGCGGTGTGACGTTGCGCGACACCGTGCCACCGGTCATGCCAGCGGCCAGCAATTCCGCCATCAAACCGAACCCCCATCCCTTATAGCCACCCATTGATACCAGAGATCCTGCAAGCGCGGCCTCGGGATCTGTGGTCGGCGCACCATCTGCATCAATCGCCCAGCCTTCGGGAATACGTTCGCCCGCAGCTTTTGCCATGGTGATTTTGCCCAGCGCCACGGTTGTGGTCGACTGGTCAAATTGCATCGCGATGCCACCCTGCCCGTCGGGCACGGCAAAGGCGATCGGATTGGTACCGATCACCCGGCTCTTACCGCCGGGTGGTGCCACAATCGGCGAGGCATTGGTCAGGCCCAGACCAATCAGGCCTGCCTGCGCAATCTGAGCGGTAAAATACCCCAGCGAGGTGCAGGTATGAGCATGACAAATCGCCAGAGACGCAGTGCCACATGCACGCGCTGCGGCAATCGCCTCGGGCAAACCACGCGCAAAAGCAGGTTGGGCAAAGCCGAACCCTGCATCAACCTCGACCACCCCCGGTTTGGGACGCGAAACAACCGGTGCGACCCGCCCATCCACGCGACCAGAGGTCAATTGCAGGCAGTAACTTTCCAGATAGTACAATCCGCAAATCCGGTTGCCCACAGCTTCGGCCTTACGCACGGCATCTGCCACCGAATGGGCAATCCAGTCGTCGGCGCCATGGGCGCTGAGTGCTTGAAAGGTTGTCGCCTCGATATCATCAAGCGAAAGAAGGGGCATGTTAGATCCTTTGTACGATTGAGATTTGTCCTTGATCCAAGCGCAGCGTCTGGTCCATGCGGCCAGCAAGGTCAAGGTTATGCGTTGCAATCAGCGCCGATAGGCCAGTGTCGCGCACCAGTTGCAACAGCAATGTAAAAACCGTGTCCGACGTTGCCGGATCAAGGTTTCCCGTCGGCTCATCAGCCAAAAGCAGTTTGGGCCGGTTCGCCAGCGCCCGACAAAAGGCCACCCGCTGTTGTTCCCCCCCCGACAGAGCCGCCGGCCGGTGCCCCGCCCGATCTGCGATACCAACCTTGGCCAGCAGATCCATCGCATAATCACGTGCCTGAGCGGGCGCAACATTATTGGCCAACTGAGGAATAACAATATTTTCCAGCGCTGAAAACTCGGGCAACAAGTGATGGAACTGATAGATAAACCCAATATCTTGGCGGCGCAGCGCCGTGCGGGCTTTATCATCAAGCCCACGCATATCGACACCGTCAATTTCGACCTGACCTGAATCGGCCGTATCCAACAAACCTGCAATATGCAGCAGCGTGGATTTTCCAGCCCCGGAAGGGGCCACCAAGGCCACCACTTGCGCAGGCGCGATTGCCAAATCCAGCGCTTTTAAGACTGTGACTTCACCGTCCAATCCGCGGTTATAGGCTTTTTCGATTCCCTGCAGACGTAAAATATTGTCACTCATACCGCAGCGCCTCAACCGGATTTAACCGCGCCGCACGCCTTGCAGGAAAGATCGTCACGACAAACGACAGCGACAGCGACAAGCCAATGGCTGTTATCACATCGCCGAATTGCAACTTGGCTGGAACATTATACAAGCCGCGAATAGACGGGTCCCAAACCCCGCCACCAGCAAGGTAATTGACCGCAGAAAATATCGTGTCGATATAAAGCGTAAACGCAACTCCAAACAGCACACCGCACAGGGTGCCCAATAGTCCGATAGAGGCGCCACAAATAAAGAATATCCGCATCACAGCCCCCTCGCTCAAACCCATTGTACGCAAAATTCCAATGTCCCGGCCCTTGTTCTTGACCAGCATAATCAACCCTGAAACGATATTCATTGCGGCGATCAGCACCAGAATGGACATGATGATAAACATCACATTATCCTCGATTGTAAGCGCTTTGAGAAAACTGCTCGAGGCCTGCCGCCAAGTCCAGATCAGCGCGTTATCACCGGCGGCCGCTTGCAGGGCAGGCATCAGCGCATCGACCGCTTCGGGATCGACCACCATCACCTCGAACTCATTGGCGGCACCCTCAGAGTTGAAAAAACTTTGCGCCGCAGCAAACGGCATATAAATACGGGTACGGTCAATGTCATAGCGCCCCGCGGTGAAAATATAGCCCACAACATAGCTTTTAACCCGGGGGCTGGTGCCAAAGGCGGTCTTGACCCCATCGGGGGACATGAGCTTGATTTTATCACCAACGATCACCCCCAGTTCGCGGGCGACCCCCGATCCGATTGCAACCCCGCTCTGAAAGCGATTGATATCACCCGCATAGCTTTCTGGACGGGCAATACGGGGTAGGGTCAGCAGATTTTCAAAACTAATCCCGAAAACTTCGACGCCACTATTGCGCCCGAGGCGGGAAGCCATCACCTGCCCTTTGATCAACGGTGCCACACGACTTACCCCAGACACTTGGCGCAAGCTGGCAGCGATGGCCTCATACTCATAGATCAACCGATCCAACTGGCCATTTTCGTTTACTGTTGCCCCCTGATACACTGTGGCATGTGCATTAGCCCCAAGGATCGTAGCCACAAACTCTGCCCGAAATCCAGACCGCACCGACAAAGTGGCTATCAGCGCAAAAACCGCCAGAGTGATGCCGATTAGGCTTATCCATGTCATCACGCTGACACCGCCTTCGGCGCGTTTGGCGCGCAAATAACGCCAAGCAATCATCCACTCATATGCGGCAAACGGTGGCGGTGTATTGGACAAATGCGTCTCCTGACGTTGTATTGGGCGAAAGTGACGTTTTGCATGCTGAGCGTCAAGCGGCAAGATCACTTTACTAGCTCGCCTCTACCATCCGTGAAACGGGCCAGACATAAACCAAAAGATGCCCCCTGAGGGCACACTGACCCACCGCAAAGCACCATATCATTGGTCTTGCCCTTTGTTTTCCATTCGGTGTAAATCGTAGCATGTCATATCCAAGATACACCCAGCTAGTCGATAGCCTTCCCGCAACAGTGCCCTTTGTCGGCCCAGAGGCCCAAGAGCGCGAAAGAGGCGCCGCGTTTCTCGCCCGCTTGGGCGCAAATGAGAGCGTCTTTGGCCCCTCACCAAACGCCATACAGGCGATGCGCGATGCTGCTGCTCACATCTGGCAGTACGGAGACCCCACCAGCCACGATCTAAGCACGGCGCTGGCAGCATATCACAACATTGGCACCGACAATCTGGTCGTTGGCGAAGGCATCGACGGGCTGTTGTCGTATATCGTGCGGATGTTGGTCGGACCAGGTGACGCCGTGGTAACCTCAGACGGGGCCTATCCGACGTTCAACTATCATGTGCTCGGCTTTGGCGGCACCCTGCACAAAGTACCCTACCGAGAGGATCACGAAGATCCTGTGGCGCTGATGGCAAAGGCCGCACAGGTTGGTGCGAAACTGGTCTATCTGGCCAATCCCGACAATCCGATGGGCACTTGGCATCCCGCCCAAACCATTACCACCGCCCTAGAGGCGCTGCCTGAAGGCTGCCTTTTAGTACTGGACGAGGCCTATATCGAATTTGCCCCCGACGGGGTTGCGCCAGCCATTGATATCAACGATCCCCGACTGATCCGAATGCGCACCTTCTCCAAGGGTTACGGCATGGCAGGCGCGCGGGTGGGCTATGCCATCGGTCAGCGAGATCTGATCCGCAGCTTTGACAAAATTCGCAACCATTTTGGCATGAACCGGGCCGCGCAGGCCGGGGCGCTGGCTGCGTTGAACGATACCAACTGGCTGGATGTCGTCCGCGCGCAGGCCGCGTCAAGCCGAACATCAATAAACACGATCGCCCGCGACAACGGCTTATCCACCCTGCCCTCAGCGACCAATTTTGTTGCTGTAGATTGCCAACAGGACGGCGCATTTGCCCAGAGGGTTTTGGCGGCACTTCTGGAGCAGGGCATTTTTGTTCGGATGCCGTTTGTTGCGCCACAAAACCGCTGTATCCGCATAAGCACCGGCACCGCCAAAAATATGCAGCTGCTGGCCAAAGCCTTGCCGCTGGCCCTGCAACAGGCCCGCCAAGGTTAGCGGTTTGGGGCCGTTACAGCACAGTATTCAGGACAATATGCGCCACAATACTCAGGCGCGGTGTGCAA
>DDEJ01000140.1:0-21188 GCA_002336405.1 Rhodobacteraceae bacterium UBA1957 | reverse complement strand
TACTCAGGCGCGGTGTGCAACAATCGCAGTGGCGGCGTCTATCCCGCCAGCCCCATATGCAATGCCAAGAGCCGCCATCCCAGCCTGAACCGAAGACAGCATACCCAGCACCATATGCGCATTGACATGGCCCATATGACCAAAACGAAAAAACCCATCGCAGGCGGGATCGCCGGGAGGGGCCATGCCCAAACCGATACCAAGCGTGACACCGGCCCGTTCACTGAGCCATTGGCGCAGTCGTGTTGCATCAGGGGCCGTCAGCGCAGCCGCCGTCACCGCACGACTGCGATGCGCCGGATCCACCACGTTGAGCCTCAGATCACCTCCAGATGACCAAGCATCACAGGCCGCCCAGATTGCTTGCGCCAACGTTTCATGACGTGCCCAAACCTGCTCCATTCCTTCTTCGTGCAGCATATCAAGCGATACCCGCAACCCATACAGATGATGGGTCAGGGCGGTACCGTTAAAATACTCGTAATAAAGCTCCGGGCGGCTGCGCGGTTGCCAATCCCAATAGCGACTGACACGCGCCATCGCCTTGCGGGCTTGCGCCGCCCGGTCATTGAAAAATACAAACCCCATCCCCGGCGGCAGCATCAATCCTTTTTGGCTGGCAGACACCATCACATCGACCCCCCAGGCGTCCATCTCAAAGCGATCACAGGCCAACGAGGCAATACAATCGACCATCAACAATGCGGGATGCCCCAAGCGATCCAATTCGGTTCGCACAGCGGCCACATCGTTGACAAAAGACGTCGAGGTATCCACATGGCTGATCAAAACCGCTTTGAGTTGTTGGGCGTTATCCCGCCGCAGCGCCGCGCCAATCCGCTCTGGGTCCAGCGGCGCATGCAGGCCGAAATCAACCATGTCCACCTCGATCCCAAGCGCCTGTGCCATCTCGCCCCAACCGATACCAAAGCGCCCTGTGGCCACACAGAGCACCCGTTCTCCGGCTGCGACAACATTGCTCAAAGCCGCCTCCCACGCGCCGTGACCATTGGCGATATACATCGCAACCTCGCCTTGGGTCCGCGCCACTTTGCGCAAATCAGGTATCAGCCCATGGGTCAGTTCAACCAGAGCCCCCTCATAAATATTCGGTGCGGCCCGGTGCATGGCCTGCAAAACCTGATCGGGCACAACTGACGGGCCGGGGATCGCAAGATAAGAGCGGCCTTGTGAAAGTGTCATCTGTAATTCCTAATTATTATCCACGGTCAATTCTGTTGGCATCTGTCATACCTATTGCTATCGGCTTGCCACAGAAGCGGCAAGCCCGTAAACCCTGCGCAGTCATTGTCGCTTTAGGCTTTCGCATGCTGTCAAATTATATGCACATATTCACGGGCTTACCCGCGCGCCTAAAAACGTCATTCGGCACGGACATTTCAACTCCGGCAGCCCGGCAACCCGCCGTGCTGCCCAAATTTGGTGTCAAGTTTTCGATCAGAATTCAGCAAGACATTTCCGGCATAATGTTCGTCAAATTGCACCTGACAAATATCGTGCGGATCAACCACCGCATGCACGGCGTATTCACTTTAAAAAATTTGGCGGCCAGACCGTCAGTAATCTGCACGGGTCACCACGGTACGCTCCTGCGCTGTTTGAAAACGACAGGTGCCAGATTATGAGCCTTAATCTCATCAATCGCCCCCTCATTGCAGATCGGGCTGCACCCGCAGTACTGATCTTGGAAATTGTTCAAATCCTGCGGGACATAAAACACCCAGTGGTATTTCGCGGCAAATCTGGCATCAACCCAACCGAATTTATTGCCACAGTTTATCTGATGGTGGTCAAAGCGGTACCCGCGGTCTATGAGAAAAGCCAAATTTCGATCTTTTCTTTTGGCATCACATTCGCCAAACGCAACATCAACCACTATATCTTGGACGTCTACCAAGCCCGAAACTACCATGCGGCGGTTGGCTTTGAAGACGGGACCAAAAACAATTATGATGACGAGAAAATTCAAGCGGGGTTCGACAACAAACCTCCCCCAAGAGAGTTGGCATGAGTAACAATCCACAACAGGGTCTTTTCCGCTGGCTATGGCACGCCTATATGGCCCGCCATATAGGCGTGATCCTACTGGCTATGCTGTTTATGACCATCGAGGGCAGCATGCTGGGCGCAATGAGCTACATCATGAAGCCAATGTTTGATCAGGTTTTTGTCGGTGGCGACAGCGATGCCGCGGTTTTTGTCGGGTTTTTGATTTTAGGTATTTTCGTTCTGCGTGCCTCGGCCAGTATTGCGCAAAAAGTCATACTTGCGCGGCTTTCAGAAGTCACGGCTGCCCATATTCGCACCGATATGATCGGCCATTTAATGCGCTTGGACGGGGATTTTCACGCCACCCATCCGCCAGGATTGGTGATGCAGCGCATCGAGGGCGATGTTGGGTCTATCAATCAAGTCTGGGCGACGATCATCACCGGAGCCGGGCGCGACTTTGTTGCCGTCATTGCCTTGATGGCAGTCGCGGTTTCAGTCGATTGGCGCTGGACGCTTGTGGCCTGTATTGCCACACCATTTCTAATTTTACCGTCAATTTTCGTACAGCGCTTTGTGCGGAGCAATGCGCGGTTGGTGCGCGATATCTCGGCGGACCTCTCAACGCGGTTGAACGAAATTTTCCACGGCATCAATCCGATCAAGCTCAACACCCTCGAAGATTATCAGGTAAACCGCTATCGGTCTCTGGCCGAAAAACGAATTACTTTTCAAACCAAAGCAGTGCTGGGCCAAGGCGGTATGTCTGGCATCATGGACGTAATGTCTGGCATCGGATTTCTGGCGGTGATCGTTTATGGTGCCAACGAAATTATTTCAGGTCAAAAAAGCGTCGGTGATTTCATGAGTTTTTTTACGGCGATCGGACTTGCTTTTGAACCATTACGGCGCCTTGGCACGCTCAGTGCCACATTGCAGATCGCTGCCGCGGGGATCGAGCGTGTCAAAGGTCTGCTAGATTTTAAACCAAGCCTCCTGTCGCCTGAGAACCCTGGCCGTGCCCCATCCGGGGCACCGCTGATTGAAGTTGAAAATGTCTCTTTAAGCTATGCTGGGACGGATGTTTTGCAAAATGTCTCTTTTACAGCTGAGGCTGGAAAAACCACCGCATTGGTGGGGGCCTCAGGCGCGGGAAAGTCAACGATATTTAACCTATTAACCCGCTTGGTCGATCCCCAGAGTGGCCAGATCACCCTGTCAGGCGTACCGGTTGACAGCCTGCGTCTGGAAGATTTGCGACAGCTTTATTCTGTGGTGGCCCAAGATGCCCTGCTGTTTGATGAAAGCCTGCGCGAAAACATTTTGCTTGGGCAAACCGATATTGCCCCCGAAACGCTGCAAGCGGTACTGGATGCAGCCCATATCAGCGATTTTCTGCCGCGGCTGTCCAAGGGGCTTGAAACGCCTGTTGGCCCCCGAGGCTCCCTGTTGTCAGGGGGCCAACGACAACGGGTGGCCATCGCGCGTGCGCTGCTTAGGGACACGCCTATCCTGTTGCTTGACGAAGCCACCTCGGCGCTGGATGCACAATCTGAACACACAGTTCAAGCGGCGCTGGACAAGTTGAGCAAGGGTCGCACCACGCTGGTGATAGCCCACCGCCTCGCCACTATCCGCAATGCCGATAAGATCATTGTCATGGCCCACGGCAAAGTTGTCGAGGCCGGTACCCACGATGCATTGATGGCCCGCAACGGCGCTTATACAGAACTTTATAAGATGCAACTCAACGATACCAAAACCGCCTAATGTAGCCGCCCCCGCTCCGGTCCGGATACTGTGCACAGGCCGGAGGTAGGCGCGTTGACAGATCATAGGCCCGATCAATCAGCCCGATTGAGCCTCCAAAACAAACAGCAGGATGACAAAGCCCAACAAAGAACCCATATACGAGAGGCCGAGACCAATATCAGACTACCTTTGATGCCCAAAAAGAACGGAACGACAGATGCCCTATACGCGTGATCGACATATTTTTGAAATCCGTGGCCATGATCGAGCTGGGTTTTTGCAAGGTCTGGTGACAAACGATGTCAGCCCAACCCCTAAAACTCTGACATATTCGGCAATATTGACGCCGCAGGGCAAATTTGTGACAGATTTCTTTTTGCTTCAGGATGATGAGGTGATTTATATGGATGTGGCAGGCAGCGCGGTATCCGCGCTTGCCACCCGATTGAACATGTATAAGCTGCGCGCCGACGTGACGATTGGTGACAGCTCACTCAAGGTGTTTTGTGGTACGGGCCCAGCCCCGCAAGACGCCGTTTCAGACCCCCGCGATCCGACGCTGGGTTGGCGTCTCTATGGCGACCACGCGGGCAACGACGGCAGCGATTGGACCGCCCTTCGGGTTGCTGCCTGCATCCCGGCAGTCACGATCGAACTTACCGGCGATAGCTATATATTGGAAAACGGCTTTGAACGTCTGCACGGTGTGGATTTTAAAAAGGGCTGTTATGTCGGTCAGGAAATTACCGCACGAATGAAGCATAAAGCCACGTTGCGCAAAGGGCTTGCACAGGTACGTGTTGACGGGCACGCGCCCTTTGGAACCGACATTGTGGTACAGGGAAAAAATGTTGGTGCCTTGTACAGCCAATCTGGCGGGCTGGGGCTGGCCTATCTGCGATTTGATCGCGCAACCGATCAGATGCAGGCGGGATCAGCTCGCGTCAGATACGAACCAGACTAGAAATAGTCTTACAGGTTTCGTTCCGAGCCAGCGCAGCAATGCCACCAGCTAATCGCATAACAGCCTTAGGCGCGCTCGGCATATTCCATCGTTTCAGTATTGACCACGATGTCCTCGTCTTGCCCCACAAACGGGGGCACCATGACTTTCACACCATTATCCAGAACTGCAGGCTTAAAGCTGTTAGCGGCGGTCTGGCCTTTCACCACCGGCTCTGTCTCAACAATTTTACAGATCACCTTTTGCGGAAGCGTGGCATTTAATGCCTCTTCTTCATGGAACTCCATGACAATGGTCATACCGTCTTGCAAAAAGGGCCGGCGATCGCCCAACAAATCAGCTGGGAGTTCGATCTGCTCATACGTCTCAGTGTCCATAAACACCAGCATTCCATCGTTCTCGTAAAGAAACTGCTGGTCTTTTTGTTCAAGCCGAACCCGTTCGACTTTGTCCGCGCTGCGAAACCTTTCGTTTAATTTTGACCCATTGCGCAAGTTGCGCATTTCGACCTGCGCAAAAGCGCCGCCCTTGCCTGGCTTGACATGATCAACCTTAACAGCTGCCCAAAGGCCATTGTTGTGCTCAAGTACATTTCCGGGACGAATCTCGTTTCCATTGATTTTGGGCATGATTTAAGCCTGACCCTAAAGGTTGTTTCTAATCTAGCCTGCCCTATATATTGTGTGTTGGCGCATGACAAGCCGTGCCTGCTCGGTGTAGACATAGATGAAGCTATGCGCTGAACGCATGGCAGCTTTGCGTTCAAGGTGTATGCGAATCGATATTTTTGCGCCATAGATAGCGGCACGCCAAGAACACAAGAACAATAATAAAAGGACGACGGGATGAAAGATTTCGTTGACGGATCAGCTTTCAACAACGAGCAAGGAAACCGTGCGCGGAAACTTTTTGCTGCGGTGGTTCTGGCTGCGTTAGATGATGCGATCGCTGATGACAAAAAATATGGTAACGGTCCGGAACAAATTGCACGCTGGGCGCGGTCACGCGATGGTCGTGAGGTTCTGTCTTGCGCTGGGATTGACCCAAATGAACGCGTTGTCACCGGCCTTATGGACTTCGTCTCAAAGGGCGTACGCACGTCTGTTGCGCTTTCGCGCGAGGAAAGTGAGCGACGCCATGCGGCTGAACAAGCCGAAGCTGCGTGAAGGCAACCATCATGAATCACGGCAAAGCGCATCCAAACGGGTGCGTTTTTTTATGTCTTAGATGGCCATAAACCCGATGGGTCGGGCGCTGATGATACAAGGGGCCGGATCGAATGTCGGCAAATCGCTGGTGGTGGCCGGATTGATTAGAGCGTTCAAAAACCGTGGCTTAACCACCCGCCCCTTCAAGCCGCAAAACATGTCCAACAACGCCGCCGTAACCGCAGATGGCGGAGAAATTGGCCGGGCCCAAGCATTGCAGGCGCTGGCGGCAGGGGTCGCCCCCCATACCGATATGAACCCGGTGCTGCTCAAACCCGAATCTGAGACTGGGTCACAATTGATTGTACAGGGAAAAATGCGCGGACACCTGTCGGCACGTGACTTTGGCCGCGAAAAGCAAAACCTGATGCCCCCGGTTTTAGAGAGTTTTCATCGGGTGGCGAGCCAGGCAGATTTGACCATAGTTGAAGGTGCGGGCAGCCCGGCCGAGATTAACCTGCGCCGCAACGATATCGCCAATATGGGATTTGCGCGGGCAGCAAATGTGCCCGTAGTCCTGTTGGGAGACATAGACCGGGGCGGAGTGATTGCGCAAATGGTCGGCACGCAGGCCGTTCTGGACGCCGACGATGCACAACAGATTGTTGGTTTCGCAATCAATAAGTTTCGCGGTGATGTCAGCCTGTTCGACGCAGGGCTCACTGCAATCACCGCACACACAGGTTGGCCATCTCTGGGCGTGCTGAGTTGGTTTCAAGATGCGTGGAAACTGCCAGCAGAAGACGCGCTTGAATTGGCGTCTCATGCGGGTGGCAAGATCAAAATTGCGGTGCCAGTACTGTCTCGCATCGCCAATTTTGACGACCTTGACCCCCTCACTAACGAACCCGATGTCACCGTTGAAATGATCCACGCCGGCACAGCGCTGCCCGGCGACGCGGATCTGGTATTGATCCCGGGCAGCAAATCGACCATCGCCGATCTGACATATTTCCGCGCACAGGGTTGGGATATCGACTTGCGCGCCCATCATCGCCGCGGGGGTCGTATTTTGGGGCTGTGCGGCGGATATCAAATGTTGGGCCAAGACATACGAGACCCCGACGGGATCGAAAGCCGGCAGAGGTCGGTCGAGGGGCTGGGATTACTGGATATCAGTACCGAGATGCGCCCAGAAAAAACATTAGCCCTCACCCGGGCCACCTATCTGGCAAGTGGTGACCAAGTGATGGGCTATGAAATTCACATTGGGCAAACGCAGGGTCCGGATTGTGAACGCGCTTGGCTTGATATTGACGGCCGGCCCGAGGGTGCCGCGTCTATCGATGGGCGCATAAGAGGCTGTTATCTGCATGGCTTGTTTGCCGCAGACGCCTTTAGAGCGGCGTTTCTAAAAGACTTTGGAGCGGTAAGCACCACGCACTACGATCAAGGGGTTGAGGATACTTTGGATGCCCTCGCCCAACAATTAGAACAACAGCTGGATTTGGATCAGATACTGTCTCTGGCACGCGAGGTCGCATGATTTAGGATGCATCGTCCTTATCAAGCGCACGCTTAACTTCACGGCCAACAATATTACGCACCAAGCGGTTCAGTCGGATATCCAGCTGTACCTTGAGCTCTTCGCGTACAATTTCCACGACAAACTGGCGAAATTTGGCTTCGTCCATTTCGGTGCTCGGTTGCTCTGCAGGAGGGCTGTGCGGCGCGGGATCGGCAGAACGCGCCGGCTCTGCATCTGAACTGTCCCAAGTCATCGGCGCGTCCTGCGTTGCAGCATAGGCATCTTGCTCGGGGCGATCCGGTTCCCATTGCCCTTTTGAGCGCGCCACCAATGTCTCTAATGCCGCTATTTTCGTTTCAAGTTTTGACGGATCCTCGCGCCGGCCAGAACTTGCAGAGGCCGGCTTAGGGCGTGCAGGTGCTGCAGCCTTGGGCGCAGTTTTTTGGGGCAGTGGTTTCACAGGCCCTGCTGCCTTGGACACAGGCGCAGGCTGCGGCATTCTCACAGGTGCTTGCCGCGGCACATTTGCTGGTGTCTCTGTGACCGGGTCTGGCTCTTTTCGCCGGGCCCGTACCAGCTCTCGACGCTTTTTAGACGTTTTCTCTTGCGCGAGTTCGGACGCCGAGACCGGTCTATCAGACGACATTTTTTGCCCAGCACCTCCCGTCGGATTGTGCCCTGCATCCATTTTGGCATCAGAATCTTCTTGGCGAATATCTGAACCTGCTACAACATTTGATGGCGAGGTATCGCTGGTCGAACTTGGGATGAATTGACTGTCACTGGGCACTCTCAGGGCCGGACCCAGCACTAATCTTTTCGCGCCGCTTGGTTTTGAACTCTGATGGGAACTCTGTGGCCGCGCCATCGGATTATCGCGCACTTCGTCGACGATAACGCGCCTGATTGACGCCATTACATCTTTAGCGTCCTCGTTTGAAGATGATCCAGACATGCCCTCACCCGTATAGTCCTCAGCGCACTCTAACTCTTTCATTCCATTCGTACAATGTCTAGACAGCGACTATTTTTTAACGAGTGACTTGAGCAGTCGATCTAGTTTTTTGCCCTGCTCGGAAACCGCGGGAGCATTTTTCTGAAGCGAAAAATACTCTTCCGGATCGTATTTTGGCACATTCAGCCCCAAAAGGTCAGCCGTCATACGCCCCATAGACGACCGCAGCTTATAGCTGGCGATCTGCTCGTCAGCCAAGGCCGAGACCATGTTGTTTTCAGCATCCAAAAGTTCTTGTTCTGCATTTAACACATCCAGTGTCGTCCGAGCGCCCAAGGCCGCCTCTTCCCGCACGCCCAAAAACGCAACCCGCGCGGCGCGGATTTGTAGTTTACTGGCCTCTTTTTCCGCAGTAGCGACCTGCAAGCGTGCGTACGCGGTCGCCACATTTTGCTCAACCACCAATGCCGCCAAATTCAGACCATACCGCGCGGCATCCCGGTTGGCCGCGCTTTTACGTACAAAGGCCGGGATTTGCCCCCCTTGATAAATCGACCCTGTTGCCTGCAATTTTATCTCACCACTGCGCCCGTAGGCCCGCGAGGTCAGCGTTTCAGTCAATCCGTAGGACCCCGAGAGTTTCACGGTCGGTTTCTTTGCCAATTGCGCTTGCTGCAAGGTCAACTCTGCCATTGTCACTTTGTGCTGAATTTCTTTTATATCAGGGTGTTGGCGCACAGCTATAGATTTTGCCGCATCGAGATCTTTCACCGGTTTTAAAACTTTATTTGATCCGTTCAGCGCTTTTGGCACATGCCCGATTGCAGCGCGGTATTCTTCAGCTGCGACCCTCAACGCGCCCTCTGCCGCCGCAAGTGCGCTGCGAGAGGCTGCAAGCCGCGCCTCGGCCAGTGCCACATCCGTTCGTGTCACCTCGCCAACTTCAAACCGGTCTTTTGCCGCGCGCAGCTCTTCAGTGATTAAGCTTAGGTTGCTGCGACGCAATGCCACTTTTTCAGTATCTCTGCGCATATTTGTGAACGCTTCAACCGCGCGAATCAAAACTGTTTGTTCCACCGATAACAGCTTTTGTCGGGTGCCAAGAACCGCCTCTTTCTGAACCTGAACAGCCAGTTCTGACACGCCAAAATCATAAAGTAACAGCTCGGCCGTAAGACCCGCTGACGCAACAGTCGACGTGCTATCAGCAGACCGATATGTGCCATTCGCTCCAGCCTGACCACTAGAAAGACTTCTGCTCACCGTACTGGACCATTGCAAAATCGGCCGTAATTTAGCCGCAGCCACCACCACATCTTCATCTGCAGCACGTAACAAGGCCCTGTTTTGCTGGATTAAACCGCTGTTAATATAGGCTGCGGCAAGCGCATCTGCCAATGTTTCCGCCCGTACAGGCAAAGCCAACATTGACACGACTGCTAAACCAATCATGTCCCTGAAAACACGGCCAATATACGACTTACTCATGCTATTCCCTCTTGCCTTCTCAGATAATCTTTTCTGCGAGTTTTCGTGTTCAAAACGAAAACACCGCAGTTTTTTCAAACCCGGGCAAAACAGGTGCGCCGGCGTTGAATGCAAATCTCCAATTTAAGCGAGCATTAATCTTATACCCGATACGGACTTCGCCAAGGGCACCATCCATAAAAATAGCCGCGATTCTACCGCCATCTTTCAATTGCGCAAGCACCCCATCCGGAACCTGCTCAACCCCACCTTGCAAAATAATGACATCAAACGGCCCATGCTGTGGCGCCCCCGACACCAAAGCACCCGATTGCACCAATACGCTGTCTGCACCAATTTCGTTCAACAACCCCTCCGCCTCAGAAGCGAACTCACTTTCTTCCTCCAGTGCCACCACTGCCTCGGCCATCCGCGCGATCACCGCAGACGAATATCCCAACCCAGAGCCAATATCGAGAACCAGTTCATTGCGCCGAATATCCAACGTATCCAGCATTTTCGCCAATGTGCGCGGCTCAAGAACAACCCGACCGGCAGTCAGAGTGCAATTCTCACCAATATAGGCACTTTCTTTCACAGCGCGCGGCACGAACAGCTCTCGCGGCACCGATAGCATCGCGTCAATAATCGGAAATTTGGTTACATCTGACGGGCGCACCTGAGTATCAACCATAATCTTGCGCCGGACGGAATAGTCACTCATAATCTAGACTCGCTTGATAGGGTGCGGCGACACAATAAGCCATTTGAATAGAACTGTGTCACACACACACACCAACAGCAACGATGCAAAAACGAATTTCAACGTTTTTATGCTATAATTCTTAAGCGTCGCGTTAATGTTTCGTTTTCATCACGGCAGATCGAGAACTTTTTTGGCGACGCGAAAACACTCAAGCGCCTGCGGCACGCCGCAGTAAATCCCTATGACATGGATAATGGCGCGGATTTCTTGCGCCGTCACACCATTGGTCACCGCACCGCGACAATGGATTTCCCATTCGTGCATCTTGCCCAAAGCGCCCAGCATCGACAGATTCATCATCGACCGGGTCTTGGCGTCGATCACGTCATCCCCCCAACCAAAGCCCCAGCACCAAGCGGTCATCGCCTCTTGAAACGGACGCGTGAACTCGTCTGCGGCCGCAAGGTTTTTTTCCACGTACTCCGCACCCAGCGTGGCTTTGCGTTGTTCTAGCCCTTTCAGAAAAAGGTCTTCGTTGAATAAATCAGCCATCATGTCCTCTTGAGTTTAATTGCGATATTTTTGGTTTGCACATAGTTCCACAAGGCTTCGCGCCCCTTTTCGCGACCATAGCCAGATTTGCCATAGCCGCCAAATGGCGTTTCGACACCGCCGGCAAACCATTCGTTGACAAACACCTGCCCCGCACGAATTTTACGCGCCACCTGCGTGGCCCGATCCAGATCGCGGGTAAAGACACCGCCGACAAGACCATAGTCGGTGCCATTGGCGATCTCGATCGCCTCAGCATCCTCGCGGAAGCGCAATACCGATAACACCGGCCCAAACACTTCGGTCTGGGCAATCGTCATCTCGGGGGTCACCTCGGTCAGAACGGTAGGTTGCAAAAATGCCCCGGGGATATTCATCGCGCGGCCACCAGTGGCAAGCTTGGCGCCCTGTGACACTGCCTCTGAAACCAATCCGGCGGCGCGGTCACGTTGTTTGACGCTGACCATTGGGCCCATGTTTGCGCCAAATGTCTGCCGATCCAGCCCCGGCCCAACCGATAGAGATTCGGCAATTGACACCGCCCGCTGTACCAGCTCATCATGGCGGCTTTCATGCACGATAATGCGCGACATCGCAGAACAGACCTGTCCGGCATTGATGAAAATTCCCTTGCGAATATCGGTTTCCATCGCCTCAAGATCAGCATCACTGTGCACAATCGCAGCCGATTTTCCGCCCAGTTCCAAGACGCAGGGTACCACGTTTTTTGCGGCTGCAGAAGCGATCGCAATCCCCGTGGCCACCGACCCGGTGAACACCACCTGATTGATGTCGGGATGCGCCGACAGGGCCGCGCCCGCCTCGTGACCATATCCACACACCAAATTGACCGCGCCCTCAGGCAGACCGACGGCTTCCGCTGCATAGGCAAACCACGCGTTGCTCAGCGGGGTCATCTCGGGCGGTTTGACCACCACCGTATTGCCAGTGGTCAGGGCCGCAGACAGCGAACGTGCAGTCATCTCGACCGGGAAATTCCACGGGATAATCTGGGCTGACACGCCGTAAGGTTCATCCGTCGTAAAATCAAAATACCCTGCCCCCAACGGGATCGAACGCCCTTCAAGGGTTTCGGCCTGATTGCCATAATATTCGAAATACCGCGCAGCCCCGGTCACCTCGGCCCGAGCCTCCCAAACCGGCTTGCCCTGTTCAAGGCTGAGCAGCGTGGCAATTTCCTCCAGGTGATCCAAAAGATATTTCCCCATCGCCTGTACCATGCGTCCGCGTTCAACCGGGCGCATATCGCTCAGCACCCCCGTGGCGTGAACTCGTTTGGCCGCTTGCACCGCGAGGTCCACATCGGTGGCATCAGCCAGCGCCTGTTCGGCAAGTTTTTCGCCAGTGCCAGGATTGATCACGTCGATCTTTCCAGCACCACCATCGACCCAAGCGCCATCGATATAATTCTTCCAATAACCCTTTACTTCAAGCATCTTATCCTCACATTCTGTCCGTCAGAGTTTCATCCCCTGTTCGGTATTTAGCAAGCCCGTCACGGACTGTGGCCCAATTTTGCCGCTCTGCATAGTGATAATGTGCTTGCGGCTCAAATTGTTCAGGACGGTCTAAACTTACTGCGTCAATATCCTTTTCATCAGGTCGTTGCGCCGTCTCATAACACAACGGTGCGCCACAGCGACGCCCCCCCCATTTCACATGGAGGCTACTGTGATAGACCTGCAGCGCGCCGTGCAAAGTCATGGTTTAGCGCGGCAGGCAAATCCAGCGGCTAAAAGCCGCCGAGCAGGCGTGGGGGAAACTTTCACAGTGGCAATGCCCAGCCCAAATCACCAGATCTTTAACACACCCCGTTACGGCCCCACAAAAAACTGTCCCGAGAAGATTTCACACTCAGTAAAAGATGGCATTACAACCGTCCTTTGTTGATGATGAGATCCCACCCATAATAACGCCACAACACAGCCAGCGCAGCGCCTATCCTAATACCTATCTGGACATCTGTACAACTCCGCGACAGGGTGCGACCTGAACATCCAGCAGCCCCACCCTCTTAGCAAAACATGTGAGACCCGAATGAACCTGTTTGAAACCGATGACGTGCAATTGCACTACCGAGACGATGGCGATCCGAAGGGCGCACCGGTGGTGTTTGCCAATTCTCTTGGAACCGATTTGCGGCTGTGGGATCCGATCTTGCCGCATCTGCCAACGGGGCTGAGAATCATCCGCTATGACAAACGTGGCCACGGCCTGTCATCCTGTCCGACCGGCGCCTATTCAATGGGGGCTTTGGTACGAGAGATTGAGGCGCTTCTGGATCATCTCGACGTGAAAAACTGCCTGTTTGTCGGCCTGTCGATCGGCGGCATGATCGCGCAGGGTCTGGCGATAAAGCGGTTGGATCTGGTCCGGGCGATGGTGCTGTCGAACACCGCCGCCAAGATTGGCCAGCCCGAGATGTGGAACGACCGCATCGCCGCCGTAAAAGCAGGTGGGATTGAAGCGCTGGCAGATAGTATTCTGGAGCGCTGGTTCTCGGATGGATTTCGCAACCAGCCTGAATTGGCGCTGTGGCGCAACATGCTGGTGCGCCAACCCGATGCCGGATATATGGGGTGTTCGGCTGCGATCAGCGGCACCGATTTCTATACGCCAACCAGTGGCTTGCGATTGCCGACTTTAGGGATCGCCGGCAGCGAAGACGGCTCTACGCCGCCAGATTTGGTGCGCGAAACCGTTGAATTGATCCCTGGCTCCAAGTTTCAGCTGATGCGCGATGCCGGGCATTTGCCCTGCGTTGAGCAGCCGCGCGATTATGCCAAACACCTCACGGATTTCATGGCCGATACCGGCCATTTTTAAAACCTGTAAGGCACAGATTTGAAACCAAAACTTCCCATTGTCTTTATCGTGATGACCGTCGTTATTGATGCGATGGGGATTGGGCTGATTATACCTGTCATGCCACAATTGCTGCTTGAGGTTCTGCCCACAGCTACACTTGGGCAGGCCGCAATCTGGGGCGGCGTCATGGCGATGTTATTTTCGCTGATGCAATTCCTGTTTGGTCCTATGCTGGGCAGCCTATCGGATCAATATGGCCGCAAACCGCTTTTGCTGGTGACTTTGGTTATGATGACGATTGGCTATCTAATCATGGCGCTGGCCGGGGGCATCTGGCTTTTGTTGTTTGGGCGGATCATTGGCGGCATCAGTTCTGCCACGCAATCAACCGCCACAGCCTATATCGCGGACATTTCAAAACCTGAAGAAAAAGCAGGTAACTTTGGCCTGATCAGCGCCGGATTTGGTATTGGATTTGTACTTGGACCGCTTTTGGGCGGGGCACTGGTAGAATTTGGCACCCGCGCGCCATTTTATGCCGCCGGACTTTTGGCACTGGCCAACGCCTTATTTGGCGCAGTGGTTCTGCGCGAGAGCCTGACGGCAAGCAACCGCCGGGCCTTTGAATGGCGCCGCGCCAATCCGTTGGGCGCGTTTCGTTATATCGGCCAGTTTAAGGATCTTATCCCGCTGTTATGGGTCAGCTTTTGTTTCTATATCAGCGTCGCGGTCTATCCGGCGATCTGGGTGTATTATACCACAGAACGCTTTGGCTGGTCGCCGGGGTTAATCGGCGTCTCGCTGGCGGTTTACGGCGGCTCCACGGTGTTGGTGCAGGCGGTTTTGATCCGGCTTGCCAACCGCTATCTGGGGGATAATAAAACGGTCAAGCTGGGATTGATTATACAGATCCCAACGCTGACAATGATCGCATTGGTCGGTGATGGCACACTGCTGTTGGCACTGACCCCGCTCGCGGCCCTCGGATCGATCGGCACACCGGCGCTACAGGCAATTATGTCACGCGCCGTGGGGACGGAAAGTCAGGGGGCGCTGCTGGGTGTTCTGGCCAGTTTAAACGCGTTTGCAACTATGATTGCCCTAATTGGCATGACCCAGATCTTTGCCTATTTCTCACGCGGCGATGCTCTTTTGTATCTGCCTGGCGCACCCTTCCTGCTTTCGGCGCTATTGATGGCGCTTGGGCTGGGATTGTTTTGGCGTCTGCGTCTGTCTGCTCAGGCCTGATGGCCGGGACCACCCATCAAACTTCGCATTGCATTTCACATCGCAATCGGAAAACATCGCACCAAATCCCCTTGCCCCGGCCCCTATGACCGGGGTCTCATCCAGCCTAAGTTACCATCAGACCATTAAAAGGCGCGCTTATGAAACTGCAAGATCTTGAGGTCATTGTCACCGCACCACCCGCGCCGGGCTGGGGGGGGCGCTATTGGATATTGGTTAAACTGACCACAGATACCGGCCTTATCGGCTGGGGCGAATGCTATGCGGCGTCTGTTGGTCCCAAGGCGATGGCCCACGTCATTGCAGATGTCTTCGGGCGTCATATGCAAAATGAACACCCTGAAAACATAGAGAAAATGTTTCGTCGGGTCTATTCTAGCGGCTTTACACAGCGCCCCGACCTAACGGTGATGGGCGCATTTTCTGGCCTTGAAATCGCCTGTTGGGATATTCTGGGCAAGCATCGCAACAGGCCAGTCTGGGCGTTGCTGGGTGGTAAGATGAACGATCGCATCCGCGCCTATACTTATCTTTATCCGCTGCCTCATCATGACCCCGTCGCGTTTTGGACCTCGCCCGAGATGGCCGCAGAAAGTGCAACTGATTGTGTGCAGCGTGGTTATACGGCCGTGAAATTCGATCCAGCAGGTCCCTATACGCTGCGCGGTGGGCACATGCCGGCACAATCCGATATCACGCTGTCGGTTGCGTTTTGCAAAGCAATACGCGGCGCCATTGGCGATCAAGCCGATCTGTTGTTCGGCACCCACGGCCAATTCAGCACCGCAGGGGCGATCCGGCTTGGGCAGGCGCTTGAGCCCTATAGTCCCTTGTGGTTCGAAGAGCCGGTCCCACCAGATAACCTGCTAGAATTTCACAAAATTGCCAAAGCCGTGCGGATCCCGGTTGCCGCCGGCGAACGGCTGACCACTAAGGCCGAGTTCGCAACGCTGTTACAAACCGGCGGCGCCGAAATCTTGCAACCGGCACTGGGCCGGGCCGGCGGCCTTTGGGAGACGAAAAAAATTGCAGCCATTGCAGAAGTGTTCAATGCGCAACTCGCGCCACACCTCTATGCAGGGCCGGTGGAATGGGCGGCCAACATCCAGCTGGCGGTCTCAACCCCCAATCTATTGATGGCCGAAACCATCGAAACCCCGTTTCACAGCGCATTGATCTGCAACGCGCTTTGCGTGGAAAATGGCTATATCACCGCACCAGAAACCCCGGGTTTAGGCATACAGGTCGATGAAGCACTGGCCCGCGCCCATCCTTACCACGGGTCCGGATTGCACCTTGAGATGCAGGAAGACCCCTGCAACTATCAAAGCGGCAATGCCTTTCTGGGCGGTGCTCCGCCTGCGCGACAATGACCCCACGCATCTCGGTTATAATACCTGCGTATCACGCCCATGAAACAATTGTGCGGGCGGTTGCGTCCATTCGCTGTTCAGGCCTGCCAATGGCGCAAGTGCAAATAGTGATCGCTCCAGATGACGGGCAGGATTACACTTATTTGGCTGGGCAAGCACAAAATATCACCATTGCCGTCTCTGCGGAGGTGCGCTCAGGCGCGGGACCTGCCCGCAACCGTGCACTGCAGGCGGCAACGGCCGATTATGTCGCCTTTCTAGATGCAGATGACACATGGGAAGACCAATATCTAGCCGAGCTTTTACCGCTGGCGCAAAAATACGGAGCTGCTTTCGGACCGACCTCTATTCTGGATCAAGGGCGAGAAATCCTGCGACTGCCGTTGCAAAACACCTTGTCATATGCCGATTTCGCGCACTCGGGCGCAAGTTTTCATCCGCTGGTGTCACGCGCCCACGCTGGGCCGTTTATCAACCGCCCCTCACAGGATATTATGCACAGCCTTGAGGTTGTGGCATTACACGGCAACGCAGTACCTGTGTCGCAGGCGGCCTATCAACTGCGTCTCAACCCGCTCAGCACCACGGCAAACGAGGTTTTCTCCCGTCGCGCCGCCGCCGCCTATAAAGCTTATATGCGGGATATACGCGATGGCAAAACCCGTATTCCCATCACGTCGCAAGAGGATGCTGTGGCGGTCTTCAACGCAAAAACCCGGCTAAACCGCGCCTATACCGACGCGGGCGGCACCCAAAGTTATTACCAGTTCATCGCCGCGACACTGCCAAGCTGAACGCTTGTGCAAACGTGCCTATTTGGCCCAATCCCAAGGGCGTTCATAATTGCCCAAAACCGCTTGCACTTCTGCCTCATCAGCGCCTCGACCCACCAACGCAACAAGCCCACGGGCTTTGTCTTCAATGACCGTTTCCACCTGCGCCAAAGATCCCGACGCCTCAAACGCTTCATTATACACCCGGCGAATAGCCATTTTGCGCAAGTCTGGTTTGAACACTTTGCCGACTGCCGTTTTGGGCAGGGTGTCAATGACCTCAATATATTTTGGCTGGGCGGCGCGTTCTGTAACATGCTGCTGACAATGCGCGGTCAACTCTTCCCCAGTCACGGTCGCCCCCGCAACCAGTTCAACATACGCGCAGGGCAACTCTCCTGAATGTGGGCAAGGCTGACCGATGGCGCCAGCAAAAGCAACATCTTGATGCCCCAACAGCGCTTCTTCAATCAGGCCGGGATCAATATTATGGCCGCCGCGAATGATAATATCTTTTGACCGCCCGGTAATCCACAGATAGCCATCGCTATCAAACCGGCCCAAATCACCGGTGCGCAAGTATTTATCCTGAAAATAAAGCCCAACGTTTTTCGCGGCCTCAGTATAGGTGTTGCCAGCCCAAATACCCGGATTGGCCGCGCAAATCTCGCCAATTTCGTCAGTGGCGCACTCGACAAGACCATCCGGACTTTGCTTGATGATCTTGATTTCGGTATAAGGAGTTGCCAGGCCAACCGAACCAATTTTCTTTTCCCCAGTCGGTGGATTGGTCGAGAGCATACAAGTCGCCTCGGTCATTCCGTAGGCTTCCAGAATGTTGACCCCAGAGGCCTCTTGAAAGCGTTTGAACAAATCGCGGGGCAAGGGCGACGAACCAACAATGGCTTTTTTCACAGACGAAATATCTGCATTAACCGGCCGTTGCATCAAGGCTGAAATTGCAGTGGGCACCGAGATAATAAGACTGATTTCCCAACGCTCAACAAGGGCCCAGAAATTGTCAAAAACCCCCTCGCCGCGATAGCCAGCCGGCGTTGGAAACACCAGATGCGCACCGGAAAAAACCGTCCCCATCAGCACCGGAACCGCCGCCAGAACATGAAACAACGGCAACGGGCAAATCACATTGTCACTGTTGTCGAAAACATAGGTGCCAACCAGCCAACCATTATAAATTAAACCCTTGTAGCGCAATTGCGCCACCTTCGGTGTCCCTGTGGTACCCCCGGTGTGAAAATATGCCGCCACGCGGTCATCCGTGCCTGCGACAAAATCCAAAGCCGTATTTTGACGTGCAACTTCGGCGCTGAAATCTAATACCTTAGCGTGATGTTGAATCGGATTTTTAGGCCGAATCAGCGGCACGATCCAACTTTTGGGTGGCGTTAGATAACGCAGCAAATCAACTTCGAGAACCGTTGTCACAGCCGGGGCCAACCGAACCGCTTCGGCAGTTTTTTGGGCGACATCTGTTTTGGGAAACGCTTTCAGCGTCACCACGACAGTGGCGCCCGTCTCGCGCAGAAGCCCGCCAATATGTTCTGGCGAAAGGAGCGGATTAATTGGGCTAACAATCCCGGCCACCGCGCCACCCAAGAGGGCCACAACTGTTTCCATTGAATTGGGCAGAACAAAAGCCACCACATCACTTTCACCGATCCCAAGTCGAGAAAACAAATTCGCCGCTTGGATCACCTGCGCGCGCAACTGTGACCAACTGAGAGTTTCGGCCTTGCTGTTCGGACCAGACATAAGCTGAAAACTGACCGCATTGGCATCCGGCATCTTATTCGCAGTTTTATCCAGCATATCATACAGTGTTATGGGCAGGTCGCGCTGGCTCCAAGGTGCTTCCCGCTCAATCGCCCGCACATCTTCAACTGATGAAAATCCCATCTCTTGTCTCTCCCTTTAGGTCCGATTTTATGACAGTTTACCGAACGGTAGCATATATTGGTCAACCGGTTTTAACAGACACCTTAACACACCGTGTCCGTTCACTATACTTCGGCAGCACCATCTGTAAACTGCAGCCGTGCCAAATGTGCATATAGCCCCCCCTTGGCGACCAGTTCATCATGCGTGCCGGTATCAACAATCTGCCCCTTTTCCATGACCACAATCCGATCGGCTTTTTTGACCGTTGCAAGGCGGTGGGCGATAATTATTGTCGTGCGGTCGCTTGATAAAGCCTCAACGGCCAGCTTCACCGCCTGCTCGCTTTCCGCATCCAAGGCGCTTGTGGCCTCGTCTAGCAACAGCACTGGCGCATCGCGTAAGATCGCCCGCGCGATGGCAATTCGCTGTTTCTGCCCACCCGATAACATCACGCCCCGCTCTCCAAGATAACTTTCATAGCCCTTGGGCAACTGGGTGATAAACTCATGCGCTGCCGCTGCCTTTGCCGCAGCATAGACGTTTTCATCGCTGGCCTCGGGATTGCCAAAGCGGATATTTTCAAGTGCTGATGTCGCAAAAACCACTGGATCCTGTGGCACCAATGCCACCATATTACGAAAGGCGTCGCGGCGCAGATCGCGCAGATTTACACCATCTAAGCGCACCTGCCCCGAAGTGGGGTCGTAAAACCGCAAGATCATCTGAATAATCGTAGTTTTGCCAGCTCCCGACGGGCCGACAAGCGCCACGGTTTCGCCCGGATTAATCGTGAGGTTGATCTGGCTTAAACTCAGCCTGTCCGGGCGTGCCGGATAGCGAAACTGGACATCGTCAAAAACAATCTCGCCACGTAACGGGTGCGGCAAAGCAACTGGATTTTCCGGCTCGGTGACGGTGTCTTGCGCCTGCAACAGTTCCACCAGTCGTTCTGTAGCGCCTGCGGCGCGCTGGAGCTCGCCCCAGATTTCAGACAGCGCCGAAGCAGAGCCAGCCACCAAAATGGCATAAATTACAAACTGCGCCAATTCGCCGGCGCTGATCGCGTTGCTGCGAATATCGTACACCCCTATCCACAGCACCCCAACCACGCCAGAAAAGATCATATAAATCACGATCATCGTCATCAAAACACGGGTATTGATCCGCTGTGCAGCCACCTCAAAGCTTTTCTCGGTGACTTGATCAAAAGCCTGCCTGCTTGCCGTCTCGTGTGTAAAGGCCTGCACGGTCTGCAGGGCACTTAAAACCTCGGAGGCATTGCCAGAACTGGCAGCAATGAAATCCTGATTCTCGCGACTTAGCACCCGCAACCGTCGCCCAAGTGTCAAAATCGGCAGCGCCACAATCGGCACAATCAACAACAAAAGACCAGTTAATTTCACCGACGTCAGCAGGAGCATCGTCAAGCCGCCAGCAAAAATCAACATATTGCGCAGAGCAATCGACACAGAGGCCCCGATCACCGACAGGATCAGCGTGGTATCTGTTGTAATCCGGCTTAGCACTTCGCCGGTCAGAATATTGTCGTAAAACGCCGGGCTCATATTGATCACCCGCCCAAACACAGCCTTGCGAATATCGGTAACAACACGCTCGCCCAAACGCGTGACCAACGCATAACGCATGCCGGTGCCAAAGGCGAGCAAAGCCACCACAACAATCGCCATCGCAAAATACTGATCCAGCAGGTTGCTTTCATCAACATTAAAGTTGTCCACCACCTTGCGTACAGCCAGCGGCAAAACCAAGGACACCGTTGCGGTGGCCACCAAGGCGACAATCGCAAAGGTCATCATGACGCGGTAAGGCCGCACAAAAGGCCACAGGGCCGCCAAAGCCCCGATCCGCTTTGACGTCTCACGTTCCTCGTTTGCCCTTGATCCGGTCGACACTCGTGCCATGCTTTCTCCTCAATTGAATTGTGCTTAAATATATCCTTGTTACACAGGTCAAGTGGCCTGTG
>DDEJ01000138.1:24995-50087 GCA_002336405.1 Rhodobacteraceae bacterium UBA1957 | reverse complement strand
AACGCCTCTGCGAGTTTTCGCACAATCGGTGCTGCGGTCTCGATTGTCATACCCGGCTGCAGTTTGGGGTGGTATAGCATTTTCAAAAACAGCTCATCCTGCCGTGTTAGCGTTGCAAATTCATCGTCATCATTAAAGATTGAGGGGCGTGCATGGGGGCTGTCATTTGCAAGACCCAAACCCTGTGCCAGCTCTTCGTGGATGCATGATTTCTGCATCAGATCGGGGTGTTCACTGCGGATAAGGGCAATTGCTTTTGTATATTCAAAGCGACGCTCACGGTCTGAAAATGCAAAGACCAGACAGTGAATGGACTTTGGCAGCTTTTCAAATATGGCAATCGATTCCCGGTTAATATTTGGAATAATTTCTTTCACTCGCGAAATGAGTTGAGCGCGATCGTCTTCCCCCATGAAAAACACATGAAAATTCGGCCTTCGTTTGCTTATCGAAATGTCGTGCCCGGTTATTTCGGCCAGTCTTAAGGTGTATTCTGTCACCATCGCATTTGTCTTCATGCGTTTGTCATGGCCGACACTGGCCCCAAATTCAGTGGTAAGGCGTATTGGGCTTGTCCAGCGCCTGAGACGCCCAGCTTTGCCCGAACTGCGCAGAAACCCCTTGCCCCGCGCATATTCGTCATAAAAGGCAAGTTGTTTGAAGTTTTTTTCCAGATTGCTAGCAGTATACGGGGTGTCGAGGCCGCCACCATCGCGTCTTAACAAGTCTCCCGCCAAAAGATTGTCTTGAAGCCCGCCATAATATTTTGCCAGTTTCTGGCTTTCTACACTGGGCGCAGAAGGTGTATTTTCCAGATCTGGATTTGGAGATGTTACCTTTGAAGGGTGGTTTTCGGTTATCGTGCAGCTGACTAAGGCAAAGCTTAACATGACCAACCAGCGGGCGGGTTTATGTATGAAAGTCATAAAACTTCCCCTTTAGGGAGTATGACGTCTGTCATGTAGGCACTGGCAAGGCTTTGGTGAAGCGGATATGCGATGCCCTTTAACGCTGAATACATCTGCAATTAATCCTTTGCGACGATAAAACGAGCCGGTGGGTTTTTATCGGGTTTGTGGACTTGCCTCATTTTCGACCCTATGATTGATCCTTTAACCGGCCCTTATGGCTAAGGGCCATGCGCGTGCTTGTGGGTCAGCGAGCAGTTTCGCTGCGGCGTTCGGCATTCAGTTTGCGACTGTACCCGGATTGTATCACTTCGACCGCCACCAGCACCAGCACACTGAAATAAAACGTTGTCTTTGACATTGGTATGATCTCATAGCCAAAAAGCTTTAAGGTCAAGCTGTCATCGTGCATGGCATGTGCTGCGGCGGGTCCCGCCTCGCCCAGTAAAACAACCCCGACAATTAATAAAATGAACAGGCCAAGCACCTCATACATGCGATTTTTTTCGAGAAACCGCGTCACGCCATCGGCCAGCCAAAGCATCGCCAGCCCTGACAAAATGATGGCGGTCGCAAGCACTGCGAATACATCCGTGATCGCCAATGCCGAAAGCACCGAATCGAACGAAAAAATCAGGTTCATCAACACGATCATCATCACAACCTGCACCGCTGATTTGCCCGATTTATTGGCAAGGTCTGCATCCAGATGTTCGATTGTCAGCATATGGCTAATTTCTTTAACGGCGGTATACATGATGAACACACCGCCGATCACAAACACGCAGGTGGCAAAGTTGACGCCCCCTTCGAGTATCCCCGTCCATGCGAAAATGTGGAAGGGTTCAGCCAGAGCATCGATCAGGTGGATCATCACAAACAACAAAACCACGCGAAGCACTACTGCCAGGATAATACCCCAAAACCGTACGGCTTTTTGATGCGCAACAGGCGCCCGCTGGCTTTCGATCGAGATGTATAAAAGATTGTCAAAGCCCAAGACCGCCTGCAAAAAACACAGCATCAAAAGCGTGCCAAGGTTTTCTAAAGTGAATAGATCAGTCATGATGAAATCCCTACGTCGTTTTTTTGAAATTATACTGTGACCAATGCTGATAAATCAATGACAGCTTATTGAAAGGCCACCCCTTCAATCCGTCACATTTTACGACGGCGCTGTGGCACTTTGCGGCGTGGCTTTGGGGCCTCCTCTTTGATCTCCAGACCCAATTGGTCTCTCAGCACTTTACGGCGGATTTCTTCGACAGCACCGGCCTTAAGGGTGTTGAGTTGGAACGGTCCGTAAGAAATCCGGATCAGCCGGTTCACTGACAAGCCTATATCTTGAAGTGCGCGGCGAATTTCGCGATTTTTACCTTCGCGTAGACTGACCGTCAGCCAGGCATTCGCGCCTTGCTGACGGTCAATTGTCACTGACATGGGTTGAAAATGCTCACCGTCTACTGTCAGCCCTGTGCGTATGGGCTCAAGTTGGGCATCGGTGGGACGGCCATTCACCCGTACTCGATATTTACGCAGCCATCCAGTGCTTGGCAGTTCCATTTGCCGTTTGACGCCCCCGTCGTTTGTCAGCAGCAGCAAGCCTTCGGAGTTGAGATCGAGCCGGCCAACCGTCATCACGCGCGGTAGCTCTGGTGGTAGTTTATCATAGATGGTTGGCCGTCCCTGTTCGTCGCGGGTGGTGGTTACCAAGCCCAGGGGCTTGTGATAAAGCCACAGCCTTGGTGGCTCAGGCGGTGTCATCGGCTTACCGTCGACAGTGACCTTGTCTGCGGCCGTGATGTTCAGAGCAGCGCGGTCTATTATTTTGCCGTTGACGGCAATGCGCCCGGCTAAAATCATTTTTTCTGCGTCGCGACGGCTGGCCACACCGGCGCGGGCCAGTACTTTGGCGATGCGATCGCCTTCAGGGGGTTTTGTATCCATATTGACCGTCTAGAATAAAATCCTGCCTTGCGAAAGCCGCTTTGACGTCGCAAGACGGGATATGAGCTTTCGGTCTTATATGCATATCGCGCTCTACGAGGCGCGCGCGGCGGCGGCCCGCGGTGAAATACCTGTGGGGGCGGTCGTCGTGAACGCCACCGGTCAAGTGGTGGCGCAAGCCGGCAACCGCACCCGAGAATTAAATGACCCTTCGGCGCATGCCGAAATGCTGGCAATCCGTGCGGCTTGCCAGCGACTTGGACAAGAGCGTTTGGCCAATCATGATCTCTATGTCACGCTTGAACCCTGTCCGATGTGTGCGGGTTTGATCGCTGCGGCGCGTATAAGGCGGCTTTATTACGGGGCGGCAGATGTGAAATCCGGCGGTGTCGGGCAGGGACCGCGGGTTTTCAGCCATTCGCAAAGTCACCACAGCCCAGAGATATTTGACGGTATAGACGGCGCGGAATGCGCCGCCCTACTTAGGGGATTTTTTAACCGGCTCAGATAGAGCCTGCTAGCCCAGTGCTTCGTTGCAACGGCTACAGGTCGCTGCGTGCTTGTGGGTGCCGACATCGGGTAGAATTTTCCAACATCGCTGACATTTATCGCCTGGCGCGCTTTGGAAAACCACCGCGATTGCCGGATTTTCGGGCAGTTGGAAGGCTTCGTTTGGGGCGGCCTCACCGGAGAGGGAGATGGCAGAGGTGATACAGATATCTTCAAAAGCCACGGATTGCAGCGTGGCAAGCATATCGCCATCGCTGACATGCACCACCGGTGCGGCCTCAAGGCTGGCGCCAATGACCTTGTCCACACGCTGCACCTCAAGCGCTGCTGTCACCACCCGCCGCGCATTGCGAAGATGCGCCCATTTGGCGGCTAAATCGGTGTTCAGCCAGTCGCGCGGTGTGTCGGGGATATCTGTGAGGTGAATGCTATTATCATCGCCGGGGCGGCGCTCAAGCCAGACCTCTTCCATGGTAAAGACCAAAATCGGTGCCAACCATGTGGTCAGACGCTCAAACAGTAATTCAAGCACGCAGCGGGCCGCCTGGCGGGTGGCGGTGTCGCCGTCACAATACAGAACATCTTTGCGAATATCGAAGTAAAAGGCCGATAAATCAACGGTTGCAAACTGGAACAGGGTCTGGAACACGCCTTGAAAGTCATAGACGGCATATCCCTTGCGCACGGTTTCGTCCAATTCGGCCAAACGGTGCAGCACCCATTGCTCCAGCTCTGGCATGTCCTTGGCTTCGACGTGATTGGCCTCGGTGTTATGGGCCAAGGCACCAAGCATAAAGCGCATGGTGTTGCGCAGGCGGCGGTAGCTGTCGGCGACACCTTTCAGGATCTCAGGTCCGATGCGCAGATCGGCGCTATAATCGGATTGGGCGACCCAAAGGCGTAGGATATCGGCACCATATTGTTTGGTCACATCCTCTGGACTGACTGTATTGCCCAGCGATTTGGACATCTTGATGCCCTTTTCATCCAGTGTAAAACCATGGGTCAGCACCCCGCGATAGGGTGCGCGGCCCCGGGTGCCGCAGGCCTGCAGCATCGACGAATGAAACCAGCCGCGGTGCTGGTCGGTGCCCTCTAGATACAGATCGGCCAGCCCGTCTTGCGAGCCATCTTCGCGGTCGCGCAGCACAAAGGCATGGGTTGAGCCGGAATCGAACCAAACGTCAAGGATATCAAATACCTGCACGTAATCGCCGGGCGCAACAAGGCCGGTGAGAAACCGCTCTTTTGCACCGTCTTTGTACCATGCGTCGGCCCCTTCGAGTTCAAAAGCTTCTGCGATGCGGGCATTGACCTCGGAGTTGCGCAGCAAAAAGTCGTTGTCGGTGGGCAGCGCACCCTTTTTGGTGAAACAACTCAGCGGTACGCCCCACGCACGTTGCCGGGACAGCACCCAGTCAGGGCGGGAGGCAATCATCGAATAGAGCCGGTTGCGCCCGGTTTGCGGCGTCCAGGTGACCAATTGGTCGATCGAGTTCAGAGCCCGGTCGCGGATGGTTTTGCCGTATTGATCCTGTCCGTCATTCACGTCGCGGTCGATGGCGGCGAACCATTGCGGTGTATTGCGGAAAATCACCGGCGCTTTGGACCGCCATGAATGCGGATAGCTATGGGCCACGCGACCACGGGCGATGATGCCGCTGGCCTCAACCAGCTTGGCGATCACGGCCGTATTTGCCTTGCCCTCTTTGCCCTTGCGGTCGAAAACCTCCAGACCAGCAAAAAACGGCACATGAGGCAGAAATTCGCTGGCCTCACCAATGTTATGGGTCATCCTGTCGGTCCAACCGCGTTGTACGAAACAGTCGTAATCGTCGGCGCCATGGCTTGGGGCGGTATGCACAAATCCGGTACCGGCCTCTTCGGTGACGTGGTCGCCGTCGATCATTGGCACATCATATGACCAAAAATCATCCAGAGTGGCCAGTGGATGGGTGCAGACTGCATCAGAAAGCTCGTCGCCAGTGACCGCGCGTAGGCGGCTGAAGCTCGTCACCCGTGATTTACTCAGGCATTCTTCGGCCAGCGCATCGGCAAACAGATACAACTCTCCGGGATTGGTCCAGCTTTCGTCTTCGGTCTCGTCGACCCGGTAAATCCCATAGGAAATTTTCGGATTATAGGCCACGGCCTTATTCGACGGGATTGTCCATGGCGTGGTGGTCCAGATTACCACCCGCGCGGCGGCCAGATCATCTGCCAGATTGCTTTTGTCGTTCTGAAAGGCAAACGGCACCCAGATGGTGTGTGATTTATGCTCATGATATTCAATTTCCGCCTCGGCCAGCGCGGTTTTTTCAACTGGAGACCACATCACAGGCTTTGAGCCTTGATACAATGTGCCGGTCATCAAAAAGGTCATAAACTCTTCTGCAATCACCCGCTCGGCGTGAAAATTCATGGTCAAATATGGGTTTTCCCATGCACCCGTGACGCCAAGGCGTTGAAACTCGGCGCGTTGGATATTAACCCAGCCCTCGGCAAAGCTGCGGCATTCCTGCCGGAAATCCAGCATGGGAACCTCGTCTTTGTTTTTGCCTTTTTTGCGATAACTCTCTTCGATTTTCCACTCAATGGGCAGGCCATGACAATCCCAGCCGGGGATATAGCGCGCATCTTTGCCCATCATTTGTTGGCTGCGCACCACCATATCTTTCAGGATTTTGTTTAACGCATGCCCGATGTGCAGATGTCCGTTGGCATAGGGCGGGCCGTCATGCAGGGTAAAATTTTCGCGCCCTACTTTTTCCCGCAGACGATCATAAATACCTATGCGTTCCCAGCGCGCCAGCCAGTCAGGTTCGCGTTTAGGCAGCCCCGCCCGCATCGGAAATGTGGTTTTTGGCAGGTTCAGCGTGTCTTTGTATTCGGGGATCTGGTCAGACATTTGGAAACCTTTCAGGGATCGGTCTTGGACAATTCTGGATGGGTTGGCAGGGGCGGAGGGATGTCTCAAACGCCGTTTCCCGGCGGCTCTTTTGGATCAGAGCGCCGGGCATGTAATTCGGTTTGTGCAGTTTTTCACAAAGTTCATAGGCAGGGCTTATAGGGCGCAGATGCGACGGGGTCCAGACCCTAGCCCGGTTGGATCAGTGTGGAGAACGGTCGTTTGCAGTTCTGCCCGCTTCGTCGAGCTGGGGTTGCGGTCGGGAACTGGCGGAGCTGCGCTATTATTTTGTGTTGAATGGCATGAATTAAAGATTTAACTCGAATTATTTTTTTATTTGGTATTTAAATTACTTATTATACGTATTACATGTGTCAAAGAGAAGTCGATGACCATTTTCGTCATACTTTGCGAAAAAGAACGAACTGAAAGAGGTTAAAATGTCTATTTTTGATGCTTTGCTCTATCCGGGCACTTTGGTGTGTCGCCGTATGGGAATTGACCCCGAAAGCGACCAAGGGTTAATTCGATCAATGTTCAATATGTTGATTTATCTGATTGTGATTTTATGTGGCCTTTGGGCAGTGATGTGAAAATGCCTGAGCCGCGGGTAAACGTAACACCGCATGAAATCGCCCAAGTCGTTGCGGCATTTTACGGGCGGGTACGGCAACACCCAGTTTTGGGGCCCATCTTCTTTTCCATCCTGTCGCGTGATGCGAGTATATGGCGCGAACATGAGGATAAGATCACCGAGTTTTGGTGTAATGCGCTGCTGTATAAAGGTAACTATTCGGGAAACCCGATGATCGTTCATATTGGCCTGAAGGCCTTGCAGCCTCAACATTTTGCGATTTGGCTGGGCCTGTTTGACCTGACGCTGACGCATGTTTTGGGTGAAAAAGAGGCGCAGGATTGGTCGCAACTGGCGCATCGGATCGGCCGAGGCTTGCGGTTAGGTGTTGAGGCCTCGCGGAGGCGCGTCGATGCTCCGCCCAACCTACGTTTATAGGTAGACCGAGCAGAAGTGTGATCACACTTGCAGCCTCGGTGTGGCGCGGCAAGTGCGCTGAAAATTACGATCGCTTCCAAGTGAATCGCCGCCCGCACTCGACTGCTTTTGCCTCGCGAGATACAAAAGGCTTGCGCGACCAAACCTATGGACGCCGTACCCTTATTGACAGTGAACTCAGGGGCAGAAAGAGGCATTTTGTGTGCGGTGTTCGCCTCACATCGCAGTGTGCGGCTTTTAAGAAAACGAAGGGTCTGAACCGAACTCAACCAATGTGCTTTGGTGCATAATACAGCCGCCGATACCCTGCGATGCTCAGTAGTCGCATTTCCCAGTTAGTGTGAGCGTTCCTGCGCTTAGGCTCGCTGTTAGGCTGTCTGCGTCCAAAGGCTGATCCCAGAGGACGTCTGAAGTGCCATAATACAGTATGCAATGCTTGGTACTGGCCAGTTTGGCCGCCTGCAGCGCCCCTGAAACCCCTTGATCCGCGCGGCCAACTTTGATTAGAATCGTTTCACGGGTGCGTCGTGTCGATTTCAACGAGGTTGGATAATAGTTACCCTCAAACAATATCCGGCTTTTCCCAAATCCGCCCCCGTCTTTGCTGCATCCGGTGATGCTCAGGCTAAAGGCTGTTCCTAGAAACAGTACTTTCAGCAATTTTCTTGCAGTTTTAGCTGTGTTAATAAGCTCTGCACACCGCAGTCTTGCGCATATTAATGCGGCGATGTTTTGTTGCAGGGTAAGGTGGATAGGCTTTATCATTCAGACTGTCCCGATACTTGGTTTTATCATTTTTTTGGCTGTAAGCAGTGTATCACATCGTGCCGCATACCGATATCTTTGTTTTCTTTTTAGGCGTTTACCCGCTGTTCGCAGCATGGAAACGCCGATGTTATCGCTGTTTCAGTATGCCGGTTTTGATCAACTGGATATTTTTTGTTCTTTTTATCAAATCGCGGTTGGTTTTCAAGGCGGGGCTCAACACAGTAAGGCAGATGGGTGTAATTTCGTGGTTTGGGTTAGGGGGTGGTGGCCAGCGCTTTGGTAAAGACTGCATTATCTACATTGCCGCCCGAAATAATTGCGATCACGGCCGCTCCCTTTGTTTGTTGAGGGTGAAACAGCGCTGCCGCCAGTGCAACTGCGCCGCCAGGCTCAACCACAAGCTTAAGCCTCTGAAATGCCGCCGCCATGGCCCGCAGCGCTTCGGTTTCAGTGACAACAACCCCTGGGCCGCAAAGTCGCTTCATAATCGGAAAGGTCAATTCGCCCGGTTGTGGCGTGACAATCGCGTCACAAAGGCCACCAGCCAGCCGTGTATTGCGCTGGATTTGGCCGCTGGCAAGAGATCTGGCCGTGTCGTCAAAACCTTCGGGTTCGCAAGGGCGGGCTCGCAATCCCGGTGCTGTCGCCTCAAGTGCTAGCGCTATTCCCGAGGTCAAGCCGCCACCACCACAGCACACAAGCACATCAGCGGTTTGGACGCCGGCGGTTTCGGCCTGCGTGGCCAGTTCCAGCCCAATCGTGCCCTGACCCGCGATCACTTGCGGTTCGTCGTAGGGTCTGATCAAGGTCAATTTGCGCTGTTGTGACAAGGCTTCGCCCAGCTCTTCGCGGCTTTCATTAGCGCGATCATAAAGAACCACTTCAGCACCCAGAGCGCGGGTGTTGGCGATTTTTAACTGTGGTGCGTCTGAGGGCATGATAATCACTGCGGGACAGCCATGCTGTCGCGCTGCCAAAGCAATGCCCTGAGCGTGATTGCCTGAGGAAAACGCAATCACTCCATTTTTCCTCAAGGCTGGGTCCAGCGCGGAAACAGCCGAGAATGCTCCGCGGTATTTAAAACTACCAGTTTTCTGCAGGCACTCGGGCTTGACCAAAACCCGCCGGCCGGCGATTTCATCCAGAAAGGGTGACGACAGCAGCGGGGTTTTGACGGCGCGGCCCTCAAGCCGTTCGGCGGCTGCGGTGATCAGGTCAATATCCATTGAGAAATCCTTCGCCTTAAAAAACACAGAGAGGCTAAACGTTTACAAAGTTTGTACTAAGGCCGGTATCGGGGCCAGATCGTTAAGGACATGGCGTGGTGTCCATGGCAGTCGATCTATTGGATCTCTGCTTCGGTTGACCCACGCCGTGGTAAAGCCATATCCTGTGGCGGCTGCAGCATCCCAGCCATTAGAGGAGACAAATAGAACGTCATCCGGGCGGCAGTTGAAGCGCGCAGCAACCAGATCATAGACCGCTGCCGCAGGTTTGAAGATGCCAACTGATTCGACTGATAAGACATCGTCAAGCACGGCCTCTAATCCAGCCGAGCGTACGGCGCCTTGCAACATTTCTGGTGAGCCGTTCGACAAAATAGCAGTGTTGAGACCAGCATTTTTGAGGTGTGATAAAACAGTCGGCACCTCGGGATAGGCTGATAATTCCCAATAAAGCGCCAAGAGGCGTTCGCGCAAGGGCGCGTCACCTTCTAAACCGCTTGCTTCAAGAGCCCAGTCAAGGCCGTCTTGGGTGACCTGCCAAAAATCTGTGTGCGCCCCGGTCACGGCACGCAGCCATGTATATTGCAATTGCTTGAGCCGCCAATGTTCGGCCACTTTCGGCCAATGCGGGGCAAAGGCCTTATAGGCGGGCTCTGCGGCAGCTTGGCGCGCAGCGGCAGCAACATCAAACAAGGTGCCATAGGCGTCGAAAATACAGGTGGTGATAGGCATGGGCACTCTCCTCAGACGCAGCCATTGTGTCATAGAGGTCGCCGGTACGAAAGCGGAAACAAATATGGCTTTTGGGCTAACTTGTTCCGCGTCCAGCCTTGGGCGGTTAAGTATTTTGAAGTACTAGCCTGCGTCGACCTGCAGTAAAACAGCGCCTGTGCGCTTTCCGGCTTCGACCGCGGCATGTGCCGCCTGACAGTCTGAAAGCGCGAAACGTGCGTGAATATCTGGCCGTAACGCCCCGTCCAAAAAGGCGCTATGCAGTCGTTCTATTGCAATTTTGCGCTGTTCCCAAGGCAGGCAGTAGATCAACACAATATCCAGTGTGATAGCGCGGAACAGGTACGCGCCAAAAGAAAAATTTGGCGACATATCAAGTGCGGATCCATAGGCGGCGATCGTGCCGTTGGTTTTCACTACCTGCCCCAACAGGTCTGCGTTACGACCAAATTCCACCTCGACGGCGCGGTCTACACCGGCGCCTTGGGTGCATTCGTTGATCTGCGCGACCAAATCTGGACTGGCATAGTCAAAGACAGCATCGGCGCCTGCAGCGCGCACACGGTCGAACCCGTCTGGCGCTGCTGTAACAATCACTTTGGCTCCGCCCCATTTGGCCAGTTGTACCGCGTTGTGCGCCACCGTTCCAGCGCCACCGCTGATCAACAGGGTTTGACCGGTGATGTCGCCGCTGCCGAACACACAATGTGCAGCAGTAAGTCCGGGAATACCCAGTGCTGCACCAGTGTCAAAGCTCATCTCGTCGGGCATTGACACCGCCTGTGTGGCATCCAGAGCGATATAGTCAGCTGCCGTTCCATAGGCGCGCTGCCACTGACCATTCCAGACCCAGACCCTTTCACCGACACGGTGCGGATCTATCCCATCTCCGACCGCCTCAATGATACCGGAGCCGTCGCTGTGGGGGATGACCGTTTCAAACGCAGGTTTCGTAATCCCGGGTCGCGCGCCGGCCCGGGCTTTCACATCGGACGGGTTGACCCCCGAGCGTATTAAACGCACCAAAACCTGCCCCGATGTGGGGGTGGGTATCGGTATGTTGATTGATTTCAAAACATCCTTAGCGGTGCCGAAGACCGAATATCCGATGGCTTTCATATAAGTGGCTCTTTCGGCTTAAACTGCAGATTTCTTGCGCAGGCGGATGACCACATCTACCTTGGAAATCACCATTCCAGATGGGGCTTCAGGTAATGCTGCAATATCGAGTTGGTCAGCCGGAGCGTCCGTCAGCCTGCCCTCATCTTCCCAGAAGAAATGAGGGTGGTCATGGGTTTTGGTGTCAAAATAACTTTTCAACCCATCCACGGTAACTTCCTGCATTAAGCCCGCTTCGCAAAAGGCTTTCAGGGTGTTGTAAACTGTTGCCAGAGAGACACTGTCACCGTGTGATTGCACCGCCTCATGCAGGCTTTCTGCGGTCACATGCCGGTCGTGACCATCACCAACCAGCGCTGTGGCAAGCGCAAGTCGTTGTCGCGTTGGTCTCAGGCCGCCACGTGTCAGCCAGTCAGTGCCTAGATCTATTCTCGGTGCCGTCATTGCTCTCGCCGGTTTACGTCTGATAGATCTATATAGAGCGTGAACACAGCAATTATCAATTGAAATCCGCACGGCAGGGTGCCGAATTGTTTAAAGCACGACCCTTGCATGCAGGTTTCGCCCAATGTTAGAGGGGATAAAACCCGTTTGAGGAATGTATAACCATGGCTGACTTCCCGACCCGCTTCGATAAAGAAGACTTGCTGAAATGCGCCCGTGGCGAGCTTTTTGGCCCTGGTAACGCGCAATTGCCCCAACCCCCTATGTTGATGATGGACCGCATTACCGAAATTAGCGGTGATGGCGGAACGAACGGGAAGGGACATGTTGTCGCAGAATTCGACATTGTGCCGGATCTTTGGTTTTTCGCTTGCCATTTCCCCGGCAACCCAGTGATGCCGGGATGTCTTGGGTTGGACGGGCTCTGGCAATTGACCGGGTTCAACCTTGGATGGCGCGGATGGCAGGGACAGGGATTCGCACTTGGTGTGGGTGAGGTCAAGTTGTCGGGCATGGTGCGTCCGGACCGAAAGATGATTCGCTATTTTGTTGATTTCACCCGAGTGATTGACCGCCGCCTGAAAATGGGTGTTGCCGATGGCAGGGTTGAGGCCGACGGCGAGGTGATTTATCAGGTTAAAGATATGAAAGTTGGATTGGCCATCGCGGAATAGTCCCGCGCCAGTCCAAAAAGAATCAAAGACTGAAATGAAAGACTGTCCACAATTGCAGTCTGCTTGCGATTAAATAAGGAATGTGCCCATGCGCCGCGTTGTTGTCACTGGAATGGGAGTGGCCTCTTCCATTGGAACGAATACTGATGAGGTGCTGGCCTCACTTAAATCCGGAACCTCGGGTATCACCGCCAATCCTGCGATGATCGAGCACGGGTTTCGCAGTCAGGTGGCCGGCAGCGTTGATTTGGCAGTTGCCGAACATATCGATAAGCGGACCTTGCGGTTTATGGGGCCGGGCGCTGCCTATGCCCATATTGCAATGAGCCAAGCAATTGCCGACGCGGGGCTTGAGGGGTCGGACATCTCAAACCCGCGCACGGGTTTGGTGGCAGGGTCTGGTGGTCCTTCAACGTCGGCGATGCTGGCCGCGCATCAGGTCGTGTTGAAAGCCGGTGCGCCAAAGCGAATTGGTCCGTTTGCTGTGCCCAAATGCATGTCCTCGACGATTTCGGCCAACCTTAGCACGGCCTTCAAGATAAAGGGCGTGAACTATTCCATTACTTCGGCATGTTCGACAAGCCTGCACTGCATTGGCAATGCCTCGGAGCAGATTATACTGGGAAAGCAGGATGTGATGTTTGCCGGCGGTGGTGAAGAACTCGACTGGACGCTGTCATGCCTGTTTGATGCGATGGGTGCGATGAGCAGCAAATACAACGACACGCCCGAGAAAGCCTCGCGCGCCTTTGATGCGGCTCGTGACGGCTTTGTGATTGCCGGAGGCGGTGGGATTGTGGTTCTAGAAGAGCTTGAGCACGCCAAAGCCCGCGGTGCCAAAATTTACGGGGAAATCACCGGATACGGCGCAACATCGGATGGGCATGACATGGTCGCCCCCTCTGGCGAGGGCGGTGAACGGGCGATGCGGATTGCGTTGCAAAGCCTCGAGCAAGGTCGCAAAGTTGGCTATATCAATGCTCATGGTACGTCGACCCCGGTGGGAGATGTCGGTGAGATCGAAGCGGTCCGTCGGGTGTTCGGTGCCGGAGATACGCCGCCCGTCAGTTCAACCAAATCGATGACTGGCCACAGCCAAGGAGCCACAGGTGCGCAGGAAGCAATTTACTGTCTGTTGATGCTTGAGCATGATTTCATCGCTCCGTCGATTAATGTGGAAACGCTTGATCCGGCGCTTGATGCGGCTGAGATTGCCACCAGGCGGGTTGATAATGCCGGTCTTGATACGGTGATGACCAACAGCTTCGGCTTTGGTGGTACCAACGGTTCGATGTTGATTTCAAAATTTCAAGGATAGTTCATTATGTCAGCACTGCTCGCCGGAAAACGTGGCCTGATTATGGGTGTCGCGAATGAACGTTCGATTGCTTGGGGCATCGCGAAAGCCATGTCTGAGGCCGGGGCAGAGTTGGCCTTTACCTATCAAGGCGAGGCGTTCGGCAAGCGTCTTGAGCCTTTGGCGGCCTCAGTCGGGTCGGATTTTATGGTGGATGTGGATGTGACTGACGATGCGTCGCTTGATGCGGCGTTCGCGCAACTGGGTGGGCGCTGGCCGTCTATTGATTTCTTGGTGCATGCGATTGCTTTTTCGGACAAATCCGAACTCACCGGGCGGGTGCTGAACACTTCTAGAGATAACTTTAAAAACACGATGGATATATCGGCCTATTCGTTTATCGAAGTGGCGCGGCGGGCGCATCCGTTAATGGTTGAGGGCGGGGGCAGTTTGATGTCACTGACCTTTCAAGGCTCGCAGCGCGTGGTGCCCAATTACAACGTGATGGGCATTGCCAAGGCAGCGCTTGAGGCGGCAACCCGCTATCTTGCCAATGACCTTGGTCCGGAAGGTATCCGCGTCAATGCAATCTCGCCCGGGCCGATGAAAACGCTTGCGGGTGCTGCGATCGGTGGGGCGCGACAAACCTACAAGCATACAACGATGAACGCGCCTCTGCGCTCTAACGCGACGCTTGAGGCGGTTGGTGGCACAGCGGTTTATCTGGCCTCTGATGCGGGTGCTTTTACCACGGGTGAGGTTATTCGCGTCGATGGTGGCTTCCATGTTTTGGGCATGCCGCAGCAAGAAAACCTCTAACGTCGCTGTCTTTGGCGCACGCAGTGAGCTCTAAAACCACTGGCCGGTTTCCATCAGGCCCAAATTAAGCAATTGCTCAGAATGCCATTGAAACGGAATCGAGCCGGGCCAGTCAAAGCAGTCAATGGCCACGCAGCTGGTGGCGTTCATTCGCAGGGCTTTGGCAGCGCGAAATGATAAGATGGCGGCGCTGGGACTGTTGTGCCAAAGACCGGTATAGGTGTTGTATTCAGGATCGTTGAAAGTGTCGTCCGGCTGCAGTTGCAGGCCCGGTTTTGACGTAAACAGGCCTATTCGGTCGATTTTACGAAGTGTGCTGGGCACGTATTGATCAAAGCGCCAGCGAAGACCGCCAAAAAAATCCAGTTGTCGCTCTTTGGGAAAATTGTGTTGATCGGGGTCTAATCGGGTTTGAGCATAATAACCGCTGCTGTCGATCTGTGCTGTTTGTGTACATACTGCATTTGGATTTTGCCGCAGATCTGCGGCATATAGATCGATGATAAAGGTGACCATCGCGGCGCGCTCTTCTTGGGTGTTGAACGCTAGAAACTCGCCGATACTGCGGGTTTCGCAGAAGGGATAAAACAGATATTCGGCATTATAGCAGTAATACATCCAAGTATCTGGATTCCAATGGATAATACGGTTGATTGCACATTCCACGGCCCCTTCGCCCAGTGTGTCATAGCAAATACAACAGACCTGAGACGCAAAGCCTTCGGGATGGGCTATGCCCGGTGGAATGAAAACCAGTATTGAGCGAAAGCCACGCATCAGGTGATGGGCGATGGTTGCGCGTATTTCGATGTCGTCTTCGACAAAAATCAGCGCAACGGGTCCCGGTGTAAGACTGTGTCGTGAGGTCTTTAAAAAGGAGCTTAGAGTGTTAAATTTCAAAATAATGCCCAATATGAGTGGCCAAATCTAAACATCGCTGTGCCATTGCAACACACCGCTGTGGTAATGTAGAGGATAACTCTAAAATAATTCAAGGGATTTGGCTGTGACACAGAACAAAAAACTGTTCATAAAAACTTACGGCTGTCAAATGAACGTCTACGACAGCGAACGCATGGCCGAGGCGCTGGGCTCTGAGGGGTATGTTGAAACTAAAACCCCCGACGATGCAGATATGATTTTGCTAAATACCTGCCATATCCGGGAAAAAGCGGCTGAGAAAATCTATTCCGAGCTGGGACGCTACAAAGGGTTGAAAGCGGCAAAGCCGGATTTAAAAATTGGTGTTGCGGGCTGCGTGGCGCAAGCCGAAGGCGCAGAGATCATGCGCCGCCAACCGATGGTGGATCTGGTGGTTGGCCCACAGAGTTATCACCGGCTGCCGGCACTTGAGGCTAAGGTTCGTGCAGGCGAAAAGGCGCTGGACACAGACTTTCCCGAAGAGGATAAATTCGAGCATCTCACAGCCCGTCCAAAGGCCAAACGTGCGCCAAGTGCGTTTCTGACTGTGCAAGAGGGTTGTGATAAATTCTGTGCGTTTTGCGTTGTGCCCTACACGCGCGGTGCAGAAGTGAGCCGTCCCGCCGACCGTGTCCTGACCGAGGCCCGTGATCTGGTGGCGCGCGGGGTGCGTGAAATCACCCTTCTGGGACAGAATGTAAACGCCTATCACGGCGCCGGGTCAGGTGGTAGCTGGACATTGGCCAAACTGATTTGGGCCCTCAACGATGTCGAGGGGCTTGAGCGCATACGCTTTACCACCAGCCATCCAAACGACATGACGGATGAATTGATCGAGGCCCATGGTGATTGTCCAAAACTCATGCCCTATCTGCATCTGCCGGTGCAATCGGGATCTGACAAAATTCTCAAGCGGATGAACCGCAGTCATACCACTGAGAGCTATCTTGATGTGGTACGGCGGTTGCGTTTGGCCCGTCCTGATATTTTGCTATCTGGCGATTTTATCGTCGGGTTTCCCGAAGAGACTGAAGAGGATTTTCAGGCGACGCTGGATTTGATCAAAGCGGTCGAATACGGACAGGCGTATTCGTTCAAATATTCCACCCGCCCAGGCACCCCTGCGGCCGAGCGTCCGCAGTTGCTGGAAGATGTGAAATCAGAACGCCTGCAAAGGCTGCAGGCGCTGCTGAGCGAGCAGCAGAAAAAGGTTCAGCTTTCTATGGTGGGTCGTGAGGTGAAAGTCTTGCTGGAAAAACCTGGCAGATTAGAGGGTCAGATGGTTGGCAAGTCGCAATATCTACACGCCGTCCATGTTACCGGATCAGGTGGCACTGTTGGTGATATCGTGCGTGCGCGTATCCTCAATAGTGAGAAAAACTCGCTCGGTGCTGCCTGCGTGGAATAACCGCAGCGGCAACGTGCAAATTTTATGTGGATTGGTCTCGCTTTTGTCGTTAATCCGTCGTAGCTTTATCTTTGTATACAAGGAATTTGTGTTTGTTTATTGGGAGAGATGAGTGACCACGCAGTTTGTAACAAGCCCGTCTACGAAAGACGGTTTGAAAGACTCGCTAATTGAATTTCCCGACAATAGGCTTTTGATTGACCTCTGCGGCGCCTATGATCAAAATCTGGCAGCGATAGAAAAAGCTTTAGACGTTCAAATCATTCGGCGCGGCAACCAGTTGGCGATTCTGGGATCGGATGCGGGCCTTGATGAGGCCACAAACATATTAAAGGCGCTCTATCAGCGGCTTGAGGCCGGACGCACTATCGAGCCCGGTGATATGGACCGTGAATTGCGGATGCAGGGCGGTGGTGAGAAGGGTGCTGATAGCAAGGTTGATCAGTTGGAAATGTTCTCTGGTCAAAAATTTGAGATCAAGACCCGAAAAAAAATTATTGAGCCGCGCACGGATGCGCAAAAAGCCTATGTCGCTTCACTGTTCTCAAATGAACTGGCCTTTGGAATTGGCCCTGCTGGCACGGGAAAGACCTATCTGGCGGTTGCCGTTGGGGTTTCAATGTTCATTGCCGGCAAAGTTGATAAGATTATTCTGTCTCGTCCGGCGGTCGAAGCAGGCGAAAAGTTGGGCTATCTTCCCGGGGATATGAAAGAAAAGGTCGATCCCTATATGCAGCCGCTCTACGATGCCTTAGACGATTTTATTCCGGGCAAACAATTGGCACGGCTGTTTGAGGAAAAGCAGATCGAGATTGCGCCGCTGGCCTTTATGCGCGGACGGACATTATCAAATGCCTTCGTGGTTCTGGACGAGGCACAGAACGCTACCTCGATGCAGATGAAAATGTTTCTGACCCGTTTGGGAGAAGGAAGCCGTATGGTGATCACGGGTGATCGCAGTCAGGTTGATCTGCCACGGGGTGTCACGTCAGGTCTCGCCGACGCGGAAAGACTATTGCACGCGATCGAAAAAATTAATTTTAATTACTTTACGTCCAAAGATGTGGTACGCCATCCGCTTGTGGCAGAGATCATTGATGCCTATGAGGCGGACACGTTGCGATAAGTTTGCGGCGATTGCAGGGGATGCGGTACACAGGGGTAAAAAGGTGTCGGTTGTTTTCGGCGCAGCAGGGATATGGCAGTAGATATTATCATTGAAGACGCGCGCTGGGATCAGCTTGGCTTGGCTGATCTTGCTCAAAAAGCGACGCAGGCAACGTTAGAATATTTCGTGCTTGATCCGGCGTGTTTCGACATCTCGGCGCTGGGTGCAAACGATGCCAGAATTGCCGAGCTTAACGCCAGCTTTCGCGCAAAACCCATGGCTACAAATGTGCTGTCATGGCCGTCAGTAGACCGGTCCGCGCCTCATCCGGGAGGGTGGCCTGCGTTGCCCCGGGCGGAAGAGACATCGGAACTTGGCGATATTGCGCTGGCCTACGAGACGTGTCACCGCGAAGCTGCACAGGCGGGATGTTTGCTTTCGGACCACGTTTTGCATCTGTTTGTACATGGTATCCTTCATCTTTTGGGGTACGATCACATAGATGATCAAGATGCGATGATAATGGAGCGAATTGAAGTTGAAATCTTGAGTGCACTTGGGGTTGTTAACCCGTATAATGACAGAGGCGGTATGCCGAGTATTTTGGAAAGATAACATGGACGCGAACGACGGCTCATCTGGTGCAACGCAGCCAGCGCAAGACCAAGATGACACGGATCAAAACACCGGATTTTTAGGGCGACTGGCGGCGGTCTTTCGACCGCTGGTGACAGACAAAACCGAGCATGATGCCGATGTGATGAGGTCCTCCAGCACCCGCCGTGGCATGGTAAATTTGCGCCGTATGCGGGTCGAGGATGTGGCCATTACCAAAGCTGAAATCGAAGCGGTTCCAGAACAGATCGAAATCGAAGAACTGGTGCAAAAATTTCGCCAGACTGGATTTACCCGCCTACCGGTGTTTTCCGGCACGCTGGATACACCGAACGGGTTTGTGCATTTGAAAGATCTGGCTTTGAGCCATGGCTTTAACGAGAGTGAATGCCCTTATAATTTGGCCAAAATGTTGCGCCCATTGTTGTTTGTGCCGCCGTCGATGTCTATCGGTGTGCTGTTGACAAAAATGCAGGCTGAGCGCCGGCATATGGCATTGGTCATCGACGAATATGGCGGTGTGGATGGCCTTGTGACGATTGAGGATCTGATCGAACAAGTCATAGGCGAAATTGAAGATGAGCATGACAGCGAGGACGATGTCTTTTGGTCACAGGAAAAACCCGGGCAATATATGGCTTTGGCCAAAGCACCCCTTGATGCGTTTGAGGCTGACGTCGGTGTTTGCCTGACCGAGGCTGAAGATCTTGATACCGAAGAGATCGAAACATTGGGTGGGCTTGTGTTTATGCTGGCCGGTCAGGTGCCGGCGCGGGGCGAAGTTGTGATGCACCCCGATGGGACCGAATTCGAGGTGATCGAGGCAGACCCGCGCCGGATTAAGCGTCTGCGGGTGCGTCTGAGCGAGCAGAATGCGGCCAAATAAGACGGCGTCAGACCTGCTTAACCATCTGGTGCTTTGGCTTTCAAGTAGCCATATCTCGCGGCGTGCCACATTTGCGGCAGTCGCCGGTGGCCTCATGGCGCTTGGCCATCCACCGTTTGATTGGCTGGCTATTGGACTATTTGGGCTAGCGCTTTGTGGCGTCAGTTTTCTTGGCGCCAATAGTGTCCAGCAGGCGACCTGGACCGGATGGTGGTGCGGCTTAGGCTATTTTGCGGTGCTCTTGCACTGGCTCGTTGAGCCCTTTCTTGTCTACCCCGAACAAGATGGATGGATGGCGCCATTTGCTTTGTTTTTTTTGTCTGGCGGGTTGGCGCTGTTCTGGGCTGCGGCTTTTGCCTTGGCCCAGCGATTTACCGGCCTTGTTGTGCTCTGTCTCGCCCTAACGGTGGCCGAGGGTCTGCGAAGCTATGTGCTAACTGGCTTTCCTTGGGGTCTGATTGGTTACGTATGGCTGGATAGCCCCGTCTCTCAACTGGGTGCCTGGATTGGGCCGCATGGTTTGACTTTATTTACCTTGATGTTGGTCTTTGTGCCGCTCGCGGCGCTTAAGGCAACCCGCTCTTGGGCGGCGCTTTGCATCTTTTTGGGTCTCGGTCTCGGTGCAGTGGTCTTGGGATTTTGGCAAGGCCAAAACGCCGCGCCGAGGATGACAGATAAAACATTGCGGTTGATACAGCCGAATGCCGCCCAAGATCAAAAATGGCGTCCCGAAAACCGTGAGTTGTTTTTTCAAAGGCAGTTAGGGTTTACCCGACAGGACCCGCCTCCGGATCTGACCGTCTGGCCTGAAACCGCGATCCCGGTTCCGCTGAATGAAGCTGGCGACTTGTTGGCGCAGATTGTGGCTGCGGCACAGGGGGCGACGGTTGTTTTGGGCGCACAGCGTTATGATGCTTGGGGCTATTATAATTCGCTGGTGGTCCTTGACCCAACGGGCGAGATAACCCATCGGTATGACAAACACCACTTGGTCCCATTTGGTGAATATATTCCCTTTTTGGATTTGTTTGGCATCGCGGGTGGGGGACTGGCTGCTCAATTTGGTGAGGGATATCAGCCAGGAGCCGGGCCAACAGTTCTTACGGTTGGTGGAATTGGAAAATTCCTGCCGTTGATTTGTTATGAACTGGTGTTTCCGCATGAAATTGGCGCCGTTTCGCAGAGGGCAGACTTTATGCTGCAGATTACCAATGATGCTTGGTTTGGCACTTTTTCTGGCCCTTATCAGCATTTAGCACAGGCGCGGATGCGCGCGATCGAGCAGGGTCTGCCGATGGTGCGGGCCGCAAATACTGGCGTTTCGGCGGTGATTGACGCTAAGGGCAATCTACTTCAGCACCTGCCGCTGGGGCAGGCTGGTTATCTCGATGCTGTGCTACCTGCCCCTGTGGCACCAACAGTTTACAGCCGCTTTGGGGATGGGCTGGTTTTTCTTTTGCTGAGCCTGTTTGCAGCAGGCTCTATCGCGTGGCGGCGATACTTTGGTGATTGACCTTCCATAGCGCGCGCTCTACTGGATTAACCATTAATGTCACAACGGCTTCCTGGCGTGGCACTTATTATAATGGAGCGTTCAATTGTCCCGTAAAAACTATGTATTTACCTCTGAATCTGTTTCAGAGGGTCACCCCGATAAGTTGTGTGATCGCATTTCTGATGCTGTACTTGATGCCTTTCTCAAAGAAGAGCCCGAGGCGCGGGTCGCCTGCGAAACCTTTGCCACAACCAATCGGGTGGTGATTGGCGGGGAAGTCGGTTTGTCCTCAAAGGAAAAACTTACTGAGTATATGCAGAGTGTTGAGGCGATTGCGCGGGATTGCATTAAGGACATCGGCTATGAGCAGGACAAGTTCCATCATGCCACTTGCGAGGTGACAAACCTTTTGCATGAACAATCTGCGCATATTGCGCAGGGTGTCGATGCGTTGGGTGCCAAAGACGAAGGCGCTGGCGATCAGGGGATCATGTTCGGCTATGCGACCAACGAGACCGAGCATTTGATGCCGGCACCAATCCAATATGCCCATGCCATTCTGCGGCGCTTGGCTGAGGTGCGCAAGGATGGCACAGAGCCCAGCCTGCGACCCGATGCAAAATCGCAGCTGTCGGTGATTTATGAAGATGGCAAACCGGTGGGTGTGAGTTCTATTGTACTGTCAACCCAGCACGCCGATGTCAGCCAGACCAGCGATGATATTCGCGCCATTGTCGAGCCCTATATACGCGAGGTGCTGCCATCTGATTGGATCACTGAGGCCACCGAATGGTGGGTGAACCCGACGGGGGTCTTTGTCATTGGCGGGCCCGATGGTGACGCTGGTCTGACTGGCCGCAAAATTATCGTCGACACCTATGGCGGGGCTGCACCGCATGGTGGCGGGGCGTTTTCAGGCAAGGATCCAACCAAGGTGGATCGCTCGGCGGCTTACGCGGCGCGCTATCTGGCAAAGAATGTTGTGGCCGCAGGGATGGCTGAGCGCTGCACGATCCAGTTGAGTTATGCGATTGGCGTGTCGAAACCGCTGTCAATCTACGCCGACACTCACGGTACCGGCGAGGTGTATGCCGCCGAGATTGAACGCGCTGTTGCCCGTTGTATGGATTTGACCCCACGCGGTATTCGTGAGCATTTGCAGATGAACAAACCGATTTATCAGCGCACGGCGGCCTATGGTCATTTTGGTCGCGCGCCGGAAGAAGACGGCGGTTTCAGCTGGGAACGCACGGATCTTGTTGAAAAGCTGCGAGCGGCTGTCTAATTTTTCTAGTCTATCATCTGTTAGGCGGGCCGCAATAGGCCCGCTTTTTTTGGCAAGCGAGAGGGTGGGGTTTTGACTTTGCGCGTCGCAACCGGTCCTTTTCATGCGTTCATACCTTGGGCATGCCTCGTGTCTGTTGAACCTGCGTGGCCAAGCGGGTAAAGCTCTGTTCATGACCAAAGACACGCATCCCTCTGGCGCCCCTTGGCGCAATTTTTATGGTCGTTTCAAAGGCAAAACTCTGCGGCCTGCGCAGGAGATTTACCTGCGCGAAGACCTGCAGGCTCTTTCGCCCGGCCCGGTCTCTTGGGAGGATAATCCGACCCGCAAAACTCTGGATCTCAAGAGGATGTTCGATGGGCGGGACGTGTGGCTCGAAATCGGCTTTGGCGGCGGTGAACATCTGGTGCATCAGGCGCTGCAAAACCCCGATGTCGGCATTATTGGCTGCGAGCCGTTTCTCAATGGGGTTGCCATGCTACTTGGCAAGATCCGTGAGTCCGGGGTGCGTAATCTGCGTATTTATCCTGGCGACGTGCGCAACATGTTTGATATTTTACCGCCCGCAAGCATTGACCGGAGTTTTTTGCTTTATCCTGATCCCTGGCCTAAAAAACGCCACCACAGGCGGCGGTTTGTCACGCCGGAATATCTGCAGCCACTGGCCGGTGTGATCAAACACGGGGCAATGTTTCGTGTGGCGACTGATATTCCCGATTATGTGCGTCAAACGCTCGAACAGGTCCCGCAACATGGATTTGACTGGTTGGCAGACACGCCTGCCGATTGGCGTCAACCTTGGTCAGACTGGGTTTCGACGCGGTATGAGCAAAAGGCCTTGCGTGAAGATCGCGTGCCGCATTATTTGAGTTTCAGGCGCCGCTAGACGCGCCCTATTCTGTGCGGTATCAGCACAGACGAAGAGGAGTTCTAAAGATGTCCAGCACTGGTATGCCGATTGTAATGTCATCACAAAAATGTGGACCGCTGACTGGAGAGGCGCATGTTCCAGGTGATAAATCGATTTCTCACCGCTCGTTGATACTGGGCGCTTTGGCGGTTGGTGAAACCAAAATCACTGGCCTTCTGGAAGGTGAGGATGTGTTGGACACAGCCAAGGCGATGCGTGCGTTTGGCGCTGAGGTGATTGATCACGGTGGCGGTAAGTGGTCGGTGCACGGGGTTGGTGTGGGCGGATTTGCAGAGCCCAAGCAGGTGATTGATTGTGGCAATTCTGGGACCGGTGTGCGCCTGATTATGGGGGCGATGGCCACCACGCCGATCACGGCGACCTTTACTGGTGACGCCAGTTTGAACAAGCGGCCGATGGCCCGGGTTACCGACCCGATCCGGGCATTGGGTGCGCAGGCATATGGCCGTGCGGGCGGACGTCTGCCGATGACCATTGTCGGTGCCGCTGAACCGGTGCCGCTGCGCTACACGGTTCCGATGCCTTCCGCTCAGGTGAAATCAGCGGTATTACTTGCGGGCCTGAACGCTCCAGGCGACACCGTGGTGATCGAGAAAGAGGCGACCCGCGATCATACCGAGCGGATGCTATCGGGCTTTGGGGCAACGATTACCACTGAGGAAACCAACGAGGGGCGCGTGATCACGCTTGCGGGCCAGCCCGAATTGCAGCCGCAAGTGATTGTGGTGCCGCGCGATCCCTCCTCGGCGGCATTTCCAGTCTGCGCGGCGCTGATCACCGAAGGCTCTGACGTTGTGGTCCCAAATATTGGCCTGAACCCGACACGAGCAGGGCTGTTTACCACTCTGCGCGAGATGGGCGCTGATTTGAGCTATGAGAACCCGCGCGAAGAGGGGGGCGAACCGGTTGCGGATTTGCGTGCGCGCTATTCGCCGGCCATGCAAGGTATCGAGGTCCCGCCAGAGCGTGCGGCATCGATGATCGATGAATACCCCGTATTGTCGGTGGTTGCTGCGTTTGCCAAGGGCGCGACGGTGATGCGTGGGGTCAAAGAACTGCGGGTGAAAGAAAGTGATCGGATCGAGGCGATGGCGTCCGGTTTGCGCGCCAATGGTATTGAGGTCGAGGATGGGCCAGATTGGTGGATCGTGCATGGTAAGGGCATAGGGCAGGTCCCCGGTGGGTCCCGCTGTGACACCCATCTCGATCACCGCATTGCAATGTCGTTTTTAATTTTGGGCATGGCCTCCCAAGCGCCGGTCAGCATTGATGATGGCGGCCCAATTGCCACTTCTTTTCCAATTTTTGAGACATTGATGGCGACTTTAGGCACAAAAATCACCCGTCTGACTTGAGGGTATAAAGTTGTTAGAAAACAACTGAACCACGGACACCAGCTTGTGCCGCCGCTCTGCAGGAGACTTAGATGAGCTTTACAGTTGCGATAGACGGGCCGGCAGCAGCGGGGAAGGGCACATTGGCCAAACAACTCGCCGCACATTTTAAAATGGCCCATCTGGATACCGGGTTGTTGTACCGCGCAGTGGCGCGGCAGGTTCTGGCAGGCTGCGATCCAGTGGCGGCGGCAGTGTCCCTGCAGGCCGCAGATCTTGATCCAACAGGCCTTTATACGTCCGAAGTGGCACAGCAGGCCAGTCGGGTCGCCGTGCTTGCCGAGGTGCGCTCGGCGCTGGTGACCTTTCAACGAAGTTTTGCCCAGCGTGCGGAGGGGGCTGTATTGGATGGCCGTGATATCGGCACGGTGATCTGTTGTGATGCCGAGGTAAAACTGTTTGTGACAGCGCGCGCTGAAGTGCGCGCCGAGCGCCGGTATCTTGAACTCAAAGCCAAGGGTGCAGACGTTAGCCTTGCGCAGGTTCTGGCAGATGTGAATGAACGCGATGCCCGCGATCAAGGTCGCAAGGAGGCGCCGTTGCGTGCGGCATCGGATGCAATCGTGATCGATACCTCTGATCTGAGTGTGGAGGTGGCACTGGATCGTGCGATTGCCGAAGTGGTGCAAAAGTGGCCTTCTGGCGACTGTCTTTGACCCTAAAAAAACTGGTGATATGTGACGGG
>DDEJ01000138.1:0-24622 GCA_002336405.1 Rhodobacteraceae bacterium UBA1957 | reverse complement strand
CGCGCCTTTATCACGAGCAACCCTATCGTATTCATCCGTAAATTCCGCAGTGGCGTCCGTCAGTGAAAAGGCCTCAGACCGTATGGAAAATTGCTTTTTGAGAGAAAGTCTGTGATATATCCGCCCTGCGGGTCTTGCGGATGAAAAGGCAACTGCTAGGCTTTTAAGATCTAATATGTTGCCAAGTGCCACTGTAAATAGCCGACCTATCAAGGGGGCACTGTTCCAAGCGCCCATGCGACATACATGAACGCCCACCATTTTTGCATTCAGAGCTCGGCAAGCGGTCCACAGCGAGACGTAACTGAGACCTCACACGCCAAGCGCGGCCTTTTCTTCAGTATTGGTGCCAAATTGAGGCAGATCTGCGGTGGACTTGCCGTGTGCGGCCATCAACGTGTCACGCACATAGGCGATATGGGCGGTCTCTTCGATAATTTCGGCCAAGTATTGCGCTTTCATCAAGGTTGCGCCGACACCGATTGTGCCGTGATTCGCCAAAACTGCTGCGACAATTTTAGGATCTTGGAAGACAGGGCTGATTTCCCTGTCGGTCTGCGGCCCCCCCATTGGCGACAAGGCGATCAGTGGCATGCGCCCAATCTTTTCAATCGTTTGCACGGTCAGGCATGGGATCTCCAGTCCTGCGCTGGCATATCCTGTGGCCCAAGGGCTGTGGCAGTGTACCACCGCGCGAATATCGTCACGGATACGATAAAGATCAAGGTGAAAACCCAGATCTTTGGATGGCTTGAAAGGGCTGTCTTCGATTGTGCCGTCCAGATGGACCACTTGCAGATTGTCCCGGGTGCATTCGTTAAACCCGATGCCTGAGGGCTTGATCACAATTGCATCGATGGCGTCGAGCCGAACCGATAGGTTGCCGCCGGCATTGGTTTGCAGCCGCAAGTCAAAGCACCGTTTGGCGGTTGCAATCAGGGCGTCTTTTTTATCAATTAAATCAGCGGGTATGCTCATAGAATTTGGTCCAATGTCAGCGTTTCCAGTACAGTTATAATTTTGTCAGTGACGGCAGGTGCAGAGATGTGCTCAGGCACGATATTAAGCGCAATCTCGGCCTTCAGCTTGCTGTGGGCCACATCCAGAAAGATCTGGCGCAGTTCAGGATCTTCGATTGCACCACCTGGACAATCTTGATGGGAAAAACCTCCCATCGGCACGATCAGTGCGCGAGGGCCGGTCGCGGTATTTAAGATATCTATTAATTTAGACGCAATCTGTGCCATTTCATCCGGGGTCAGTTTTACATGGGTGAAATAACCCGAATGGGCATAGTGCGGCCGTTGCAGATAGTTTGATGGGACAAGAGCCGCTGCCCCCAATCCAAGAAAATTCAACCCGCCGGGCAGGACAATGCGCGGAAGTGCGCCTGCCGATGTAAACCTGTCTGCCATAGGCACGTGATCGCCGGTGAGCTCTAGTCTGGTTAATTCATGCGGGGTGAGATCAATGATTGAATGAAAAGCGCCACGGGCGGCAAAGCGCGCAAAAGCTGCGCCACCATAGCCGTTTGAATGAAACACGGTCGCCTCTTTTTGGCGTTGGCCAAGCCGTTTGACCAATAGCCCGACTGCGGCTTCAGTTGCACCCATTGCCGTTATGCCAACCGAGGGCGCAGGTGGGCCCGCATCGTGTTTGTTGTTGCATAGGCCGGCGGTCATGGCGGCCGTGTTGTCCAAAACTTGGCGCAATGTGGCATTCAGCCCACAGATATCGGCCAGAGTTGGCACTAAAATGATGGAATTATCTGCTACGGCACCGCGTGGGTCAAACGGCAGGGTGGTCACAAGGAGCTTGGGAAAGGTAATAGGCAGGGCGCGCAGCACCTGCAAGATCACTTCGCCACCGGTTCCGCCTCCGATGCCAATCGTGACGTCTGTATCGTTCTCAACCGAGGCGGCGACCTCATCCCAAACCCGTGCAACAGTTGCCTGCATTGCAGCGATTTTATCGCTCCCTCCAAGGGTTTTTCCGCCTGTCTGTAGCGAAACATCAATTGTGCGCACTGTTGTGCCGTGATCGGTAAGACGGCGGGTTAGATACGCCGCCTCGTCTGCTTTGGTCGCAAGCGTCGCTAATAGCAAAACGTTTCCGGTCATTTATTCAGCCTTTTACTGCGCCAGCTGTCATGCCGGTAATGATTTGCCGGGATGCAAACAGCGTGAAGATAATCGGTGGAATTGCCAGCAGCATGCCGGTGGCCATGATGACCCCCCATTCAACGTTGAATTCTGACATGTTATTCACGATTAAAATAGGCACGGTTTTTGTGTCTCGGTCCGACAGGGCCGAGGCCAAAAGATATTCGTTCCAAGCGATGCGGAACGTAAAAATTGCCGCAGCAGCAAGACCGGGTTTGATCAGGGGAAGAACAATTTGGAAAAAGACCTGAAACGGCCCCGCACCATCCACGCGCGCCGCCTCTTCCAAGCTGCGCGGCACCTGCACGATAAAACTTTGCAAAATCCAGATCACAAATGGCAGGTTCATCGCGACATAAATTAAGATAATACCAGAATGTGTACCGGCCAGACAAACATCACCGCGCCCCCCGAAGGTGTCGCGGATCAGTTCACCCAGCCAGAACTTTTTGCTAATGCAAAATTCGTTATTCCAAAGACCAAAAACCGGCACTAACAAAACAGCAGGGGGTACCATGCGGACCATCAATGTCGTCAATGATGCTGTATCGCGCCCCATAAACCGGAACCGCACCAGCGCGTAAGCGGCCATACATCCGATGATTAAAGTCAGCGCCGTAGACACCAGTGCGATGATTAAAGAATTGACAAAGGCCCCGCCAAATTTCAGTGCGCAGAAATCTAGGTGCTTGGGCTCGTACCACAAGACGTCGCACAGCGCGGTTTCATAATTCTGGATCGTCGGCAAAAATATCAGCCCCGAGGTGCCGCCAATGATGTCGACGTCAAGTTTAAACGAATTGGAGAACATCAAAACAATGGGTCCCACAGCCATGAAGATCAGGGCGACTAGCAAGGCATAAAAGGCGGGGTTCTGTCGGTCGTAATCCATGGTTTAATCTTCTTCCTGAATTTGGCGGGCTTGCCGCGCAGCGCGGGCCTCTTGCAAGCGGGTTATGACAAACATTCCCAAGGTTAGAATGAGCAAAAGGATCAGCAGATAGTTTGACATGGCCGCCGCCACGCCCAATTCGCGAAATTCTGTTGCGGTTCGTGAAATGCGCAGGGCGATAATTTCTGTGGATAGGCCGGGGCCACCTTCGGTCATTACCAAGATTACCTCCAAGACTTTAAAGGCATCGATCAGACGCAAAAGCCCGGTCACAATCAGTACCGGCATCATCAGCGGCAACTTGATATATCTGATCTGCTGCCATCCGGTGGCACCATCGATCTTGGCGGCTTCTAATGCGGAGCGGGGCAGTGATTGTAACGCCGCCAGCGACAGGATGAAAATAAATGGCGTCCATTGCCAGATATCGGCGATAATGACAGACAATAGCGCGTGCTGGCCAAGCCAATCTACGCCCTCAAGCCCCATGGATTTTAGGGTTCTGTTAATCGTGCCAACGGTTGGGTGGTACATATAGCGCCACATCAAGCCGACAACTACGGGGGCAATCATCATTGGTAAAATGAACAAGGTGCGCAGGACCGACATGCCGCGAATGTTGCGGTCCAGTAGCAAAGCTAAGCCAACACCAATTGCAAGTTCCGCTGTGACCACCGCAAAAGCAAACGTCAAGGTGACAGACAGGCTTTCCCGAAAGGCAGGATCAAAAAATAGTGTAATATAGTTTTTCAGGCCTACAAATTCAGTTTCAGAAATATTCTGGCTGGGATCCCACGCCCGAAACGACCCATAAATCATATACCCAAGCGGGTAGAGTAACGCGAGACCCATGATAATAACCGCAGGGGCCATAAATACATAAGGTGTCATTCGGTTCAATTTTTGGGATTTCACGTCATGCTCCGAATGTTGGGGATTGCGCGACCCGTGGGGACCGGGTCGCGCCGTAGATAGTATTTACTGCCAGGTGTAATACCCGGCCTCTTCCATCACGCCTCTGGTGCGTTCTGCAACACCGTCCAAGGCAACCTGAACATCCAGACCTTCGGTCAGAACTTTTGACAGTGTCGTGCCTAGGTCTGCGTTGATTTTACCCCAAACTGGGATGATTGGGCGCCAGTCAGGGTCAGCGTGTTTAAGCGCTTCACCAAATGTTGCCATATGTGGAAACTTGGCGTTCACATCCGCATCTGCGTGGGTCGAGAACCGCGACGGGTTTCCGCCGGCCAACGCAACCAGTTTGTCGCCGGTCTTTGAGGTCAGCCACTGCATCAACAAAAACGCGGCTTCTTTGTTTTCAGCGTTCTTTGGAATGCCGATGCCAAAACCGCCGGTTTGCGAACCGCGACGCACACCTTCGGGGTGCATAGCCCAACCAACCTTGCCGACAACTTTCGATTTACTTGCATCGTCGATTTGACCTGCCACAACAGTGGTGTCCAAAAACATTGCCGTGTCGCCGTTCAGGAATGAGCCAAGCGCTTCACCAAAACCAAACGAGGCTGCACCTTCGGGACCACAATCAATGATTTTTTTCAGCGCATTTGCGGCCTGAACACCAGCTTTATTGTTCACAATTGGGTTCCAAGCGTCGTCAAAGATACGTCCGCCCAGAGGTGCAAGATGCAACAAAAATGCGTGGGCTGCATGGTGCCCGGACGCCGCACGCGACGACAGACCGCCCATACCCGGCTCAAGCTGTGGGATCTTGCAGGCGATGTCCAGCATTTCTGCATAGGTCTCAGGAACGCTCAGCCCATGTTTTTCAAAGATGTCTTTGCGATAGCCAAGAACAGATGTTTCTGATCCGTAAGGCATTCCAAACAGCGATCCGGTTTTGCCTTGCAGATAGCCTTTGTTGCCACCGGCAAAGCCAATGTTGTAAACGTAGCCGTCAATTAAATCATCTGCATCGTAAGATGGGTCAGCCAGTTTCGGGTTCATGAAATAACGCGCAAGATTTTCAAGCTGGTCTGCATAGACATAGTCTGCTTTGGAGAATACGACATAGGCGATCAGGTCATAGTCGCCTTCGTCTTGGCCCAGTTCTAAAGTCTGGCGTTCCCGCATTTTGAGATAGGGCAATTGGTCGACTTCGACTTCGATCCCGGTTTCTTTGGTGAACTCTGGCAAGATTTTCATCACCGCGTTATAGTGAGGGTGCGCTGGGAAATTGACCACCAAAGTCGTGCCTTCATAGGCATCATACGGCCCAGCTATAGCTGCACTCGTCATAGTGAGAGCGGTTGAGGCCCCAAGGGCCATGCGTTTGAGTTTTGTTAACATAGGTTGTCCTCCCATAATCAATAAAGGTGACGCTAGAGCGCCAGTTCTGTTTTTCGGTCAAATAGATGAATACCCTCTGGTCTGACCGCAAACCTGAGTGTTTCGCCAAGTGCGATGGGGGTTTCTGATTTTAGTTCCACCGTCACGTCAGCTCGCCCACAAGCGCACAGCAAAACGGACTGTGCGCCAATGTATTCGGAAATTTTTACCTGCAAATCCAAAGCCGCAGCGTCTTGGGCTTTGGGATCATAAATCAGGTCACTGGGCCGCACGCCCAAGGTGACATGACCGCTTGTTTGGCCTAAGCCGGTCGACTTGGAGGCAGGGATGGCAATTTTAAATGTATCGCCAATGGCAAAAAGTGTACCACCCTCTGCTTGTAGGTCAGCCTCTAGAAAATTCATGGGTGGCGATCCGAGAAATCCCGCCACAAATTTATTTTTGGGTTTTTTGAACAACGTCTCTGGCGTGCCTTGTTGCTGAATATAGCCGCCGTGCATCACGACAATCCGGTCGGCTAAAGTCATTGCTTCGATTTGGTCATGGGTCACATAGATCATATTTTTTTTGACGCGCTGCCGCATCACTGCCAACTCGGCGCGCATTTGGCCGCGCAATTTAGCATCAAGATTGGACAGGGGTTCGTCGAACAGGAAAATATCGCTGTCTTTGGCCAAGGCCCGCGCCATTGCGACGCGCTGGCGTTGGCCGCCCGATAGGGCACCGGGCTTGCGGTGTAAAAACTCTGTTAGACCTACGAGATCGGCGACTTCGCGCACCTTGGCTTCTATTTCGGCCTTGGGGCGTTTTTGCAAGCGTAATGCAAACGAGATGTTTCGCGCCACATCCATGTGTGGATAGAGAGCGTAATCTTGGAATACCATCGCCAAATTGCGATCCTTTGGTTCTAGATGGCTAACGGGTTGATCATTGAAGAAGATTTCCCCCTCAGAGACCGTTTCCAACCCAGCAATCATCCGCAGGGTCGTAGATTTTCCACAGCCAGAAGGCCCTACTAGAGCCGTGAATTCATTTTCGGCCATACTGAGATCGATACCGTGCAACACCTGCACTGCGCCGTAGCGCTTGATAAGATTCTCCAAGCGAATTTCAGGCATAGAATCTCTCCTCGGTTGGACCCAATAATTTTGTATACAAAAAGAAAAGTAAATATACAAAATTGCTAAATTGAAAAAAAACTGTATTATGGGTCTAGAATAGAGGCAAAACGCAGGGTCTGAAATGGCAAATATACAAGCAACAGACGCCGGTAAGCATAAAATGTCGGCAGCACATCGTGTTGAACATGCTTTGATTGAAGAAATCAGTGCTGGTGAACTTTTGCCCGGTGTTCGCCTAGATGAAGTTGGGTTGGCACATCGGTTTGGTGTGTCGCGCACCCCAGTACGCGAGGCACTATCTCGATTAACCGCGCAAGGCGTATTGGTTCCGGGTGAAAAGCGCGGCGCTTTTGTCGCGGAATATTCGCGTGAGCAATTAAGCCAAATTTTTGAAGCCATGCACGAAATAGAAGCCGCTTGCGCCCGAATAGCTGCACAACGCCTTAGTTTACTGGCCAGATCTGAAATTGAAACAGCTCAAGGCGATTGCATGAAAGCGGCCGAAGCAGGCGATCGCGTTGCGTATTTGCGTGCCAATGAAGCCTTCCATTTGACAATCTATAAGGCGACTGGAAACCCCTATATCGCTGAGATTGCATCTGAGTTCCGCCGCCGTACTGGGCCGTTTCGCGCTAAAAAATTCCAAACTCGCGAAGACCTGATCGGATCAGCGCAAAGTCACCAGACTTTGATTGATGACATTTTCTCCGAAGATTCAAATACGGCGTCAAAAGGTATGCGGGATCATATGACAAACAGTTTTATGCAAACGTTACGGGTCAATTGACATAAAGTTGGGTTACCCTCTTGCAATAGTGCTCATTCTTCTATTTTTGTATACAAAATAGATTCGCTGAATACGGAGGTCCGGATGGGCATTGCAGAAACCAAGATTTACCCGATCAACACTGGCTGGTTAGAAGCTGACCTTGGGACCTATATCTTTTGGAAGGGCCCTGCGGGAAAAAAGTATTGGAACCCTGTTTATTGCCATTATGTAGATACAGGTGAGCATAAAATCTTGATTGATACGGGGCTGTGTGATGCGGAACGGGCCACTCAATATCATCACAAATGCGACAAGCGTGGCTGTTTGGAGGTGCATGACCACTTAGAGCAAAAACTCGGTGTGCACCCCGATGAGATTGATGCAATTGTGTTTACCCATCTGCACTGGGATCATGTGCAAAACATGAAAAAATTCAAAAATGCCCGCTATATTGCCCCTAAGGGTGAGATCGAAATGGCTTATAATCCTTTACCTTTATATTATCGCACCTACGAATGCGGTATTCTGGATATTGAGCCGGCGTATGCTGGCTGTGTGTTTGAAGCGATTGGAGACGAATGCGAGGTTCTGCCTGGTATTACTATGTTCCACACCCCGGGTCATTCCGTTGGTCACATGGGCGTGACAGTGGCCACCTCTGCAGGAGATATTGTGGTTGCGGGCGATGCAATTTTTGTAGAGCGAAACCTAGAGCCCAATCCTGCCGAAAAATGGCGTCACTGGGTGCCTGCAAGGTTTGTAAACTCTTATGAGGGCTGGAAATCTGTTGAAGAAATCGACAAGCGCGCGGATTATGTTCTGCCGTGTCATGACGAGGTTGCAAATGCGCGCTCAGATGTGTTTCCTTACGACGGAATGCCGATTCGCAAACGCCGCCAACCCATTCCGGGGTACCAGTTTTATTTTGGTGACATGCCCATCGGCACGGCAGGGAAAGCAGCTCCTGCGTTAACCAAGGAGGAGGCCGATCAATATATCGCCGGTTTGAAAAATCCGAAAGATATGGCGGAATACTAAATTTGTGACCCAGCGTATCGACACTTTAGCAGACGTGGCACAAGATTATGACGCCATCGTATTTGATCAATGGGGTGTGTTGCATAACGGCACAGCGCCGTATTCGCGTGCGATAGAGTGCCTTACCGGTCTAGCCAATGCAGGTTTGCCTCTGGCGGTTTTATCCAATTCTGGAAAACGCGCCGGTCCGAACGCGCTACGGATCGCGGACATGGGCTTTGCGCCATCGCTGTTTACTCAAATCATGACCAGCGGCGAAGCTTTATGGCGTGACATTCATGCAGGGAAGCTGCCCCAAAGGCGGTTTTTCTGCATTGAGCGGTCCGCTGGTGATGCTTGTGCCTGGGCCGAGGGGTTGCCTGTTGAGTTCACTGATCTGGAGAATGCGGACGCTGTCTTGTTGATGGGCCTGCCAGATAAAGCCAGATTAGCCGATTGGGGTACCCCATTGGCGGCGGCACTGGACGCTGACTTGCCGATCTATTGTTCAAATCCCGACCGTCAATCACCCCGCGCAGACGGTTTGGTGATCTCACCAGGTGCATTGGCGTATGCTTATGTCGATATGGGGGGGCATGTTTCGTTTTATGGCAAACCGCACCCTGGCATTTTTGATGCGCTGGCATCGTCCCTTGGGGTGGCACGTATTTTGATGGTGGGGGACAGTTTGGAGCATGATATCGCGGGTGCGCAATCTGCGGGCTGGGATAATGTTTTGGTGCAAGGCGGACTTTATGCCAATGATTTTGCACAGGCAGATCATGATTCTGTTTTGGCAAATCTAGTGGCCGCAAAGGCCTGCCGACCCCCGACGTATTCAATAGAGGTACTTGCATGAAAAACCGACCAGAATTGTTGACCCCAGAATTCCGCGCGCTGTCTGCCCGTTTGGGCAGTGACCCTTTGCAAGTCCAAGGGCCGGGCGGCAATACGTCGATTAAAGACGGTGATGTGATGTGGATCAAGGCGTCGGGCACGGAATTGGCCAACGCGGAAACCCAAGATATTTTTGTTGCGGTCGATCGCAATGCAGCTAAGGCAGAAGCGCACGGTCAGGGTGATGGGTCGTGCAAACAAACTGTGCTGGATCCTGCGATCACGCTGCGGCCGTCGATTGAAACAACATTTCATGCAGCGCTGGACCATAAGGTTGTGGCCCATACGCATTCTGTTGCGACGTTGGTGCATGTCGCGGGTCTTGAAGGCCGCGCGCAGGCCGTGCAAAAACTGGCAGATTTGCCTTTTGTAATGGTGCCCTATGCCAAGCCAGGTCTGCCGCTGACCCGTGAAATTCTATCCCGTGTGACGCCCGACACCAAAGTTGTTCTGTTGCAAAATCATGGATTGATCTGCTGTGGCGATACCGTGGATGACGTATCAAACCTGATCCATGACGTTGAAACGAGATTGGCAATGGCGGTTAGTGGCCGACAGACCAAGCCACCAAAAGAACGGGCACCTGAGGGGTTCGAATGGGCGCATGAGAGCTGGGTTGCCCAAGAAGCTTGGGCCATGGCACATGCCACGGCTGGATCCTATTACCCCGATCACGTGGTGTTTCTGGGGCCAGCGCTGCCAGTCCAAGATGACGGGCGCTGGCCGGCTGTTTTGTATGACGGTGTCGGCATTGCCTTGCGTGTAGAGGCCACGCCCAGTCAACGTGCAATGCTGCGTTGCCTGTCTGATATATTGGCCCGATTACCCTCTGATTGGAGCTTAGATCCAATCGGTCTAGAGGCTGAGGCAGAGTTGCTGAATTGGGACGCTGAAAAATATCGCCAAACTCTGGCTGCTCGCGCATGAGCCTCAGCTTGGGGATAGATGTGGGTACATCGGGCGTACGCACTGCGGTTCTGACTGCCCAAGGTGATGTTTTGCCCATGGCGCGCACGGATCATGTGGCGCAAAAAAAAGACTATATTGATGCGGATGGGTGGTGGCGTGCTGTCCAAACGTGCATTTTGCGGCAGATAGAAATTTTATGGGCTGAAGGGTTCTCACCGCTTGATATCACCGGGATTGCCGTCGATGGCACTTCTGGCACGATGGTTCTTACCGACATAAACTTGCGGCCCGTGACCCGCGCGTTGATGTATAACTCAAGTGGGTTCGATACCGAGGCAGCGATGATCGCCCGCTTTGCGCCTGATTTGCATATCACGCGTGGGTCTGCTTCTGCGCTGGCCCGCGCCATGCGTCTGGCCGCAGAGGATGTCGATCACGCCGCCTGCCACCTGTTGCATCAGGCGGATTTTATTGCGGCAAAGCTGATGGGGCAGGGTGGGCTCTCTGATCATAACAACGCGCTTAAAACCGGGTTTGACCCAGAAACAGAAATGTGGCCAGACTGGGTTGAGGCGTGCAAGCTCAAACCCTCCTTGCTGCCAGAGGTCAGGCCAGTTGGTGCACAACTGGCAGCAATCAACCCGCAAGTGGCCACAGAATTGGGATTGTCGCGCAGTGTAACCATTCATGCCGGTACCACCGACAGCATTGCCGCTTTTCTGGCTTGCGCCCCCCTGCAAGAAGGCGCAGCCGTAACGTCGTTGGGCACCACCTTGGCGGTGAAGTTGCTCAGTCCCAACCGAATAGATGACCCTGAGATTGGGCTTTATTCCCATCGCTTGGGCACTGTATGGCTGGTAGGCGGGGCGTCTAACACCGGCGGGGGTGTTTTACTGGATCACTTTTCAACAAACCAAATTTCAACCCTCTGCAAGCGGATTGACCCCACCAAGCCAACGGGCTTGGGTTTTTATCCCCTTTCTAAGCCGGGCGAACGCTTTCCCATCAAAGATCCAGATTTTGTAGGTCGCCTGTCACCGAGGCCAAAAGATGACGTGATATTTTTACAAGCTATGCTGGAGGGAATGGCGGCGGTCGAAGCGCGGTGCTACCGTGAAATCGAAGTCAGAGGCGGTGGGGCACCACACCAGTTGTTTACTGCAGGTGGTGGCGCTCAAAACGCAGTTTGGACAGCCTTGCGCGAAATTGAGTTGGGGATGGATATTACCGCCGCTACGCGGTCAGAGGCTGCCATTGGATCTGCAAAATTGGCGCAGATTTAGGCTTAAAAGTACTGTTCTAGAAGAGCTTTAGACGGAGTTGTTGCAAAAACTGTTGCTAAATGGCGCTAGTGACAGTCTGCCGGGGATCGCAAGACAGACTGAAAAGAGCCGTGGTCAAATGTGATCAGCAAGCACCAGGGTGCGATTATGGTCGCTTTTCACTTTTACCTTTTTGATGCCCATTTCGTAACCAACATTTTCTTGCTGCTCCGGACAGTTTTGCGGTTTGGAAAAGATGGTGAGGTATCCTGTTGGTTTGGCGTGATAATCCTCGTATATAGTTATTTTCGAAGGCTGATGATGCTCATTCATCGCACATTTTGCGAATACATCTGCAGATGGCGATTTTAGAGCTGGACATATTTATTATTGATCCTTCGCACCAGACGCTAGGGTCGAATGATAAAACCGTCCGATCAAAATTGCAGAGCTCAAACGCATCTGAACTGGAATTCAATCCTGAAAGTGCGCGTGTTTCCTGAAGGTTTAAATTGGCTATTTAATGGATGAAACGAATTTTTCGCTTTTGCAAACGTGATCAAGGGCACTGTTATAAACACCCGAAGCAACCTCGTAAATATCTTGGTAATCAGACCTCAAGCCATTCTCAGCCATTATAATCTCGATCAGCTTGTCTGAATTTTCTGGGTTAGTGAGATCGTAATTCCGGCACTGTATGTTAAAGACGAGCAGGGCTTCCGCAGTGCCCCGTCCATATAGGCCATCGATCTCTTTTTCATATCCAAATTCCCTGAGTTTGATTTGTATTCGCTTGCGGTGAATTACAGACTGATTGCTGAAAGCAGCGCGCAAAACAGCAGGCGGTTCGCAAAAATACACGCCATAAGATCGAATTTGACCATAACACATTGGTGTCACATCTCCATCAGGATCAGTAAAAACGCCTCTACCGAAAGGTGTACCAAATTTGAATTCGCCCTCGTATTTGTCTCCTGTTGAGTAAAAAATTGTGCCAGCTCCATGATAATCGCCATTTTTGAAAAGCCCGATATAAACCGTCCCGCTGTGTTCAAAAAAACCCATGCAGTTGTGCCAATCATTTGAAACGAAATCACCTTGCTGTTCGCTTTTGGGGCTGTCGGGACACGCTTTCATGTCAGATGAAAATGCATCACCCACGCCGATGAATGTTAAAGCAATGAGCAGACCAGATCTGAGAAGTATAATTTTCATGGCGCAGAGGTAACAGAGCGCATTAGTTCTGTGGAGTCTATAAAAATAGCATATAGATAATTGGATGTTATGAATATAGGCGCATTATTGGAATTTGTTTTCTAAAAAATAGTCATAATTGACTATGGAATATAGGTTGACAGTTTGACTTTGTTTAAAGAGTAATTAGTTTCATGGGCACAGCGTTGTCGAAGCTGAACTAGTATTATTCATCATCTGTCATGTTTGAAGTGCTTTTTCATACCAGTTACGAAAATTCTATACGCGCAGTCTGGTCTCGTATTGAGCTTTGCTTTCGAAGCATAGCAGAGGCACAGCCTGAATAAACCTGGGGACGATAAGCTTATAAGTATTTAAATTTCTTGACAAAACAACTGCTTCACCTGTTAAAATCCACCAACTGCTACTGCGATATGGGCTATACTTAAAATGAAACAGTTTTGCTTAAATTTGCCAACGCCCCGATCGGATCGAACAAAACAGTCCAAAACTTTTAACTTTGCCTATGCCGCACGAAGCCTTTCGAGCTTGGTGTTAGCACTCCTTATTTTTGCGAGTTTGGGTTATTTGATATGGCGCGGCGCTGCGGCGATGGAGTATCGATGGCAGTGGTACCGAATAGAACCTTTTTTCTTTCGGTCTGTGGATGATGAAATCATCTGGGGACCCCTTATTAAAGGTCTTATTCAAACACTTAAACTAGCCGGAACAGCCGGTGTCTTTGCAATAATAATTGGATTATTTACAGCTTTTGCGCGCCTTTCGAATTCAATTTCAGGTCGGATAATATCGACGTGTTATCTGGAATCTATCCGCAACACACCGCTTTTGGTTCAGTTGTTTTTATTCTATTTTGTGCTTGCTCCTATATTTGGAATTGATCGTTTTTGGGCCGGTGTTTTATGCCTAGCCTTTTACGAAGGGTCTTTTGCTGCCGAAATAATAAGAAGTGGGATTTTGGGAGTAGATAGAGGTCAGTTCGAGAGTGCGGACGCCATCGGTCTCTCTGTGCTAAATAAATATAAGGATATCATTATCCCACAATCTCTACCATTGATCCTGCCACCGTTGACTGGACTGATAATCTCATTAATCAAGCATTCGGCTATTGTCAGCGTGATCGCCGTGGCAGAATTAACTACAGCTGGCCTTAACTTGATTGCTGATACCTTCATGGCTTTTGAGGTCTGGTTTTTGGTGGCCGGGATTTATCTTGCCCTGACCGTCACACTATCTTTTGGGATCAGCATATTCGAATGGTCCCTAAAGTCCCGAGGGAATTAATACTTTGAACTATCGAAACTTAAAAAAGGAAGCACAATGCACTTATTCAAACACATGAAAGCACTTATCTGCGCCTTGTCTTTAGGCACAATTAGCGCCATCGCCACGACGACGCCCGTCGTAGCAGAGGGCGTGATAGAAGATATCCAAAGGCGTGGATCATTGCGGGTTGGTATGGCCACGTTTGTTCCATGGGCGATGCGCGACAAAGAGGGGAAGTTGATTGGCTTTGAAATTGATGTGGCGACCAAAGTTGCTGCTGATATGGGGGTCGATGTTGAGTTCGTTCCAACCGCTTGGAGTGGCATTATTCCCGCGCTTATTGCCAAGAAATTTGATGTCATCATTGGTGGGATGTCAATCACTCCACAGCGTAACTTGACTGTGAACTTTACCCAACCCTATGCCCATTCCGGACAACAGATGGCTGCCAACATTGAGCTTACCGACGGCTTTTCATCCCTGTCAGATTATAATAGCTCGTCGGTCACGATTTCCTGTCGGCGCGGTGCAACGCCCTGTAATACGGCATCAAAAATGTTCCCTAAAGCAACAATTTTAAGATTTGATGATGATGCACAGGCCTTTCAAGAAGTGGTCAACGGCAACGCACACGCAACAATATCCTCAGCTCCCAAACCAACTTTCTGGTCAGAGGGATATCCCGAAAAGGTCCATGTTGCCAACAATGGTGAAAACCTGACCCGCGGTGATGAGGCCTTTGCGATGCGCAAGGGTGATGCAGATGGGCTGAACTTTTTTTCAAACTGGATCTTGATTAACACCTCTAACGGATGGCTGAAAGAGACCCATGACTATTGGTTCAAAGACCAATCCGCTTGGAAAGACATGGTCGCGGTAGAGCAGTAACATACATAAAAATGTGGCGCAGGCTAAGGCCTGCGCTCCTTCCCAGAGAATGAAGAATACATAATGACTAAAAGACCATCCGCGCCAGCGGTGCCCCGCAAAAGACTAACGGTGACAGATTACACACTATTTGCGGGTGTTATAGTTCTGATATTTTTCTCGATCTATCGCGTTAACGATGTGCTGGTCTATAATTGGAATTGGCAGCGAGTGCTGTCATTTGTTGTAAGGTTTGATTCCGAGACCGGGACCTATTCGGCAAATTTGCTTTTATACGGGCTGATGACAACCGTGCGCCTTGCATTTTGGGCAACCGTCTTGGCCGCCATAATAGGTTTAATTGTGGGGTATTGGAGAACCTGTAATAACCTGACCTTAAGAATTATCAGCCGTGGATATGTTGAATTGATACGGAATATTCCGCCACTGGTGTTTATCTTTATTTTTTTCTTTTTCATCTCCAGCCAAATTTTTCCAGCTTTGGGCTTTGACAATATTGATCGCGACAACGTCTTGGTGGACAATGTCTTGTTTCGGATTTTTTTCGGTGATGTGCGTCTTTTTTCTAATTTTCTGGCAGGTGTTTTATGTCTGGCGATGTTCGAAGCGGCCTATATCGCTGAAATCGTGCGCGCAGGCATACAGTCTATTGGCAAAGACCAATGGGAAGCGGCACGAGCTATCGGTCTGTCTCGTTTTAATGTCCTTCGAGATGTGATTTTGCCTCAGGCCGGACGCAAAATTCTGCCGCCTCTCGCTGGGCAGTTTATTACGCTGATTAAAGACAGCTCAATCGTGTCTCTGATTTCGATACAAGAGCTGACTTTTTTGGCCACAGAAGTCGCGTCATCGACAACAAAAGTATTTGAAACATGGATCTTGGTCGGCGGTATGTATTTTTGCATCTGCTTTAGCTTTGCGGTGCTGTTTGGCTGGCTTGAACGTCGCGCCAGGCGCAGTTTGAAATAGGAAAACCATAATGGAAGACCAAACCAAAGAACCACTGGTAAGCATTTCAGGTCTCAGCAAGTGGTATGAGGATTTCAACGCGCTGCATGATATCAACCTGACAGTTTCAATGGGTGAGAAACTGGTCATATGCGGCCCATCTGGTTCGGGAAAGTCAACCCTAATCCGCTGTATCAACCAGTTGGAGGCCCATCAAAAAGGCACCATTTTTGTTGATGGTCTTGAGGTCAGGCCTGAGATGAAAAATCTCGAATCCATCCGGCGCGATATCGGTATGGTCTTTCAGAATTTCAATCTGTTCCCCCATAAGACCATATTAGAAAACCTCATGCTGGGTCCAATCCGCAACCGTGGCCTTTCGTTTAAAGATGCAGAAGCTCTGGCAATGCAGTATCTCGAAAAAGTGCAGATTGCAGAGCAAGCTAACAAATATCCTGCACAATTATCGGGTGGCCAGCAACAGCGGGTCGCTATCGCGCGGGCGCTCTGTATGACGCCAAAAATCATGCTGTTTGATGAACCAACCTCGGCGCTTGATCCAGAAATGATCGCTGGGGTTCTGGATGTTATGGTCCAGCTTGCGGATGAGGGGATGACGATGATCTGTGTGACCCATGAGATGGGGTTCGCTCGAAAAATAGCCGATCGGATCGTATTTATGGACGAGGGCGAAATCATTGAAATCGCAACCCCTGAGGTATTTTTTAGCGCACCAGAAAGTGAACGCGCCAAACTCTTTCTCAGTCAAGTCCTCGGACATTAATTTCTGTCTTTACCATGCGTCTCAGTTATGGGCCGTCGGCAACCGCCCAAAGGCACCCGTGCGGGGCGTCGGAATGCGAAAATGTGCGCCACTGAACTGCTGGATCCGGTTTGCGGCCTTGCGACGGAAAGCGGCATAAATAAGTTGACAGACCGCATCAGACGCAGAACATGTAGACGGTGAGTATGTTGAAAAAATGGGTTTATTACCGCAAGCCATCGTAATGCCTGCCGACATTATCGCTATAAAACTTATCAACTCCAACCTCTAATTCCCAATAAAAATAAATAAGGGGTCACCAACGTGCAGTCGGATAATAAACCAAGTCGCGCAAGGCGAGGGTCAGGGGGGCGTAAAGGCAATAAGCGTGCAAATGCGGTGGGCTTGCAGCAAATCGCATGGCAAATCCCCAAGAATACAGACACCCCAATCGCGCCATTGCCGCCTGAAGGGGTTGCCGCAATTCATCATACCGCCATGCGCATTCTTGAAGAAGTTGGTGTTGAGTTTCTCAACCTGGAAGCGGTCGATACTCTGCGACAAGCCGGCTGCACGATATCGAACGAGACACCTAATGGGGCGTTGGTCAAGATGGATCGCACCTTGGTTATGGACAAGCTAGCCCACGCACCTGAAAAATTTTCAATCACTCCGCGCAACCTTGACCGCCAGATTATCATCGGTGGCCAACACATGGTGTTCGGGTCCATTGCGTCCCCGCCCAACTGCGCAGATTTGGAACGTGGCAGACGGCCCGGTGACAGGCAAAGCCACCGAGACTTGGTGAAGTTATCGCAATATTTTAATTGCATTCATTTTATAGGCGGTTATCCCGTAGAACCTGTAGACAGCCATGCGTCGGTGCGCCATCTGGATTGTCTGCACGACCACCTGACGCTAAGCGACAAAGTGGTTCATGCTTATTCACTGGGGGCAGGGCGCGTTGATGACGTTATGGAAATGGTACGCATTGCCGGCGGCTTGAGCGAACAACAATTTGCACAGACGCCACGCATGTTCACCAACATAAATTCCACCTCGCCGCTTAAACATGATTTCCCCATGTTGGATGGGCTGATGCGTTTGTCACGCTGCGGGCAGCCGACAGTTGTTACACCATTTACGTTGGCGGGGGCGATGTCACCCATAACTTTGGCGGGTACCGTGGCGCAGTCCATTGCAGAGGCGCTATGCGCCGTTGTTCTGATCCAAATAATCAATCCCGGTTGCCCCTGCGCAATTGGTACGTTCAGCTCTAACGTCGATATGAAAACCGGTGCGCCAGCTTTTGGAACGCCTGAATATATGCGCGCAACCCAAATGACCGGGCAAATGGCCCGTTTTTACAGGTTGCCTTTGCGGGCCTCGAATACCTGTGTGTCGAATGCGCCTGACAATCAAGCGACTTGGGAAAGCGCGAACTCGTTATCTGCTGCCATCACTTCTGGTACGCATATGGTGTATCATGCGGCGGGTTGGCTGGAAGGTGGGCTCTGCGCCTCGTATGAGAAATTGGTCATGGATTGCGAGCAATTGCAGCAAATGATCAAATATATGCAACCCGTGAACTATGGTGAAAGTGAGCTGGCGTTTGACACGATTGCCGAGGTTGGCCAAGGTGGGCATTTCTTTGGGACACAGCACACACAAGACCGCTATGAGACGGCATTTTACAGCCCATTTTTATCTGATTGGTCGAATTTTGAAAACTGGGAAGATCGAGGAAGTGTTATGACAGTTGAGCGCGCACATCGGATTTGGAAACAAATTTTGAGAGATTTCCAAACCCCTCCCATGGATCTTGCTATTCGTGAAGAACTTGATGCATTTGTTGCAAGGCGAAAAAGCGAAGGTGGCGTTGCAACTGATTTTTGACGGACCCATACATGCCAAGGCAAAGCTTTAACGGCCTTTCACAACACCGAGTTGTTGCAACGGTTCAGGTCCGCCATGACCTTTGATGGACGCAGGGTGCAAAACCTTTTTTCATTTGTCCTCAAATGTTATTTGCGCCACTGATCTGCGACCTGATTACTGCAATGGGTTGACATGTAGCCCAAGGCGCAGCTGGCAGGGTCGCAGGTGTTGAATTTGGCAGCAGACTTTCAAACAGGCCCCACCAATAGGCGGCACGAGCCTAAAAAAATCTTCTTACCCCGTACGACTGGCTGATTTGACCAACATTTAGGGTGCCGCCAAGGTGGTGCGTCACCCACTATCAAAGTGCTCGAGTTGTGGCCATAAACGTCGGCGTCATACAGGGTCTCCAAAGCCGCCACCACCGGGGGATTTGAGTACGAAAATATCTCCAACTCCCATTGTGACCTGGGCATTGCCACCTAAGGGCACTCTGGTCCCATCGGTTCGAATGACCGCATTTTCGCCGCGTTTTCCCGCAGCCCCCCCCGCAGCCCCAAAGGGCGCAGTTTTGCGATGGGAGGTCAAAACAGTCGCAGTCATCTCGGTTAGAAATCGCAATTTACGGACAATGCCATCGCCGCCCACAAACGCGCCTTGTCCCCCAGATCCTTTCCGAATTGAAAATTCCTCTAGCCGAACTGGAAAGCGGTTCTCAAGCACTTCGGGATCAGTCATGCGGGTATTGGTCATATGGCTGTGCACGGCACTCGCCCCGTTAAAGCCGTCGCCAGCCCCTGTGCCCCCACAAATGGTTTCATAATTTTGATAGGTTTCGTTGCCATAGACGAAGTTATTCATCGTGCCCTGAGATCCAGCCAGAACCCCCAAAGCGCCAAACAATGTGTCAGCAACCGCCTGACTGACCTCAGTATTGCCCGATATCACCGCAGCGGGATAAGCGGGATGGATCATTGAGCCCTTTGAAACCAACAGCTCAATGGGTTTCATACACCCTTCGTTCATTGGGATATCTGAGCCAACCAGCGTGCGAAAAACATAAAGCACCACGGCCCGGCACACGGCCAGCGGCGCATTGTAGTTCAGCGGGTCCTGTGGTGAGGTTCCTGTGAAATCAATCAACGCGCTACGCGCTTTTTTGTTGACTGAAATCTGAACTTTTATCTGCGCACCACTGTCTAGAGGATAGGTAAAATGGCTGTCTTTTAGGACCGCTATAACCCGTCTTACACTCTCTTCGGCATTGTCCTGCACATGCTTCATATAGGCGTGCACTACATCCAAGCTATATTGGGAAACCACCTTTGAAAGCTCTGCGGCACCGGTTGCGTTGGCAGCAATCTGTGCCGAAAGATCTGCCATATTTTGGTCGATATTACGGCACGGATACGGGCCAGAGGCCAGCAGCGCCCGGGTCTTATCCGCCTGTAATTGCCCCTGCTTAACCAACAAAAAATTCTCAATCAGCACCCCTTCCTCATCAATATGACGGCTGTCAGGGGGGGCAGAGCCAGGCGTTTTGCCTCCGATGTCAGCATGATGTCCGCGCGATGCGACGACAAAGATAATCTGCCCGCCATCTGGATCAAAAACTGGTGTGATCACGGTCACATCGGGCAGGTGAGTGCCGCCGTTGAAGGGATTGTTCATCATGAAAACATCACCTGAGCGGATGCGTCCCTGATTCTGTTTGAGAATTTTTCGCACGCTCTCACTCATTGAACCCAGATGTACGGGCACATGAGGCGCATTGGCCACCAGATCTCCCTGTGGTGTAAAAAGTGCGCAGGAAAAGTCGAGGCGTTCTTTAATGTTCACTGAATAGGCGGTGTTTTCAAGGGTTGCACCCATTTGTTCGGCAATCGACATGAACAAATTGTTAAACACCTCAAGCATCACTGGATCAACCCGGGTTCCGATGGCGTTCTCGCGTGCCAGTGGTACAATCCGCCGCAGTATAAGATTGGCGCCTGAGACAACTTCTGCTTGCCATCCGTGCTCAACGATGTTGGTACCAGTGGGCTCAAACAGGATCGCTGGGCCGTTGACAGTATCGCCGTGTCTCATTGACAGGCGGTTAATCAGCGGTACATCTTTCCAATCGCCATCAGAGTACATCGTGACGGGGCGCATTTCAGTATCAATTTGCGTTACCTGATCGCCGACCTGCGCGGCCTCGCCCGTGGCGCCGACCGCCTCGGATGTTAACAGTTCAATGATCAACCGTTGATAGGAGGGGATAAAGCCAAACCGCTGTTGGTGTGCGGCGTCAAATCCGGCCCGCATTTCCGCCTCAGAGCCAAAGGCGACTGGCAGCGATTGGTGGGATCCGTCGGTTCGGATATGGGCGCTGCGCACCAGCGAAATTTGAGCGTCGGGAATACCTTGCTCGTGGACCTGTGCCCTAGTCTGATGGTCTAAATCGGCCAAGACGGCTTCAGCGGCAGCGATGTGTGACACATCTTGTTCGAACTGGTGCTCTTTGATGGCTCGCACATCTGCTAGGCCCATCCCGAAGGCTGATAAAACGCCCGCAAATGGATGAATGAAAACCGTCTCGATACCCAGCACATCAGCAACCAAGCAAGCGTGCTGCCCGCCTGCGCCACCAAAACAATTCATCGTGTAGCGGGTGACATCATAGCCCCGCTGGACCGAGATTTTTTTGATCGCATTGGACATGTTTTCAACCGCGATACGCAAGAATCCCTGCGCCAATTGTTCCGGAGGCATTTCTGGGTCACCGGTCTTGGCTGCCACCTTCCGCGCCAGCGTTAAAAATTTCTGTCGTACAATATTAGCATCCAGCGGTGCGTCCCCACCGGGGCCAAAAACATTGGGAAATTGATCTGGTTGAAGTTTGCCGAGCAAGACGTTGCAATCGGTTACCGTTAATGGTCCGCCCCGCCGGTAACTGGCTGGACCGGGGTTCGCACCGGCGCTTTCGGGGCCCACCTGCAAGCGACCATCGCGAAAACCGAGAATTGATCCACCACCGGCTGCCACCGTGTGGATATTCATCATCGGGGCCCGCATCCGGACACCGGCGACTTCGGTCTCGAATGAGCGTTCATAATCACCGGCAAAATGGCAAACATCTGTTGAGGTGCCACCCATATCAAAGCCGATCAGCTTGTCATAGCCGATTTGGTTTGCGGTTTTTGTCATGCCGACGACCCCGCCCGCAGGGCCTGACAATATTGCATCTTTGCCCTGAAAGAGTTTAGCGTCTGTCAATCCACCATTGGATTGCATGAACATGAGTTTATTTTCATCTCCCAAAGCCTGCTGCACCTGTTTGACATAGCGCCGCAGCAGCGGCGAAAGATAGGCATCCACCACCGCAGTATCGCCGCGCGACACCAGCTTGACCAACGGGCTGGCTTGATGGCTCAGAGATACTTGGTCAAACCCCACTTGACGGGCCAACTGCCCAACCCGTAGTTCGTGGTCATGAAACTTATAGCCATGCATAAAAGCCACAGCGACAGATCTAAATCCGTCCTGAAATGCTGTTTTCAGACTTTGCAGCACCTGAGCTTCGTCGAGCGGCGTTAGCACCTCGCCGTCACTGGCGATGCGTTCGGTTACTTCCAATGCCTGCTCATACAGCAATTCTGGCAGTATGATGTTGAGTTCGAATAATTTGGGACGGTTCTGATAGCCGATGCGCAATAGATCGCCGAGGCCTTGGGTGATCAGCAACAATGTGCGGTCCCCCTTGCGTTCGAGCAGCGCATTGGTGGCTACAGTTGTGCCCATTTTAACGGCCTCGATCGTCGCCTTGGGTATGGGCGTCCCGACGGGTAATTTCAGTAACTCTCGGATGCCCTGAACTGCCGCATCTTCATAGCGCTCAGGGTTTTCAGACAACAGCTTGTGCGTCTTCAACTCACCCTGAGGGGTGCGCCCGACGATATCGGTAAATGTGCCCCCACGATCCACCCAAAACTGCCACATATTACGCCTCCTGTGTGCGCAGCTAAACAAGCTACGCTGTTTTTACAATTGAGTTTGCTTGTTTCAGTAAAATAGAGACGGTAGCCAGAGCGCAAGTCCTGGTGCCCAAAGTAACAAGGCCAGCATGATAAACATCTTTGCCACAAACGGTGGGCCCCTTTCATCACATCTGTCATCTCTCCGCGTCGGCGCACCCCTTGAACCACATACAGGTTGATACCGATCGGTGGGGTGTTTAACGCAGTTTCAAGCAGAACCATCAGCAAGATGCCAAACCAAACTGGATCAAACCCGAGCGCAATGACGATCGGTGTGATCAACGGCGCCGTGGTTAGCAACATCGATAGGGTCTCCATAAAACATCCGACGAGGATTAGCACCAAGACGATCATCAGCATGGTCTGCATCGGTGTTCAGCCCAGTCCGGTGCCGAAATCGGCCACTGCCTGTGTCAACCCAATGATCGACAGTACAAAGTTTAGAAAAACCGCGGCGATTATGATCAACCTGATCACTGCGGTGGTGCGCATGGTCCCCTCAATCGCTTGGCGCAACATATCAAGGGTGAGCATGCCATTTGTCGCTGCAAGCGCCAATACGGCAACAACCCCAAGCGAGGCCGCTTCAGTCGGCGTGGCCAGACCTGCATAAATCGACCCGACGACGGCAAGAAAAATTCCCAGTGATGGGATTGGCGCGGGAAGCGCCCGCATCCGTGCACCCCACGTATAACGCAGGCGCTCACCACCCCAAGCCGGTTTATCAGGCAAAGAATAACAACGGTCCCCATAAACAATCCCGCCAATAGTAGGCCGGGGATAAACCCTGCCAGATAAAGCTCTGGCACCGAGGTGTTGGTCAGCAACCCATAAAGAATCAGATTGATCGAGGGTGGAATGAGCATTCCCAACGTGCCGCCGGCAGCAATCGTACCCAAAAACAGTAGTTCATTATAGCCGCGTTTCGCTATCTGTGGCACGGCCACAGTTCTGATCGTTGCGGCGGTCGCAACTGAGGACCCTGAGGTCGCCGCAAACAGGGCTGAGGACCCAATATTGGAATGCATCAACCCACCCGGCAGCCAGCCCAGTCATTTGACGATCCCGTCATACATTCATTCGGTTATGCCTGTGCGCAGCAAAATTTCGCCGAGCAAAATAAACATTGGTATTGCAACAAGCAAGAAATCCGTGCTGGTTTGCCACGCCATATCGGACATGGCGCGATAAAGTGGCATCGGACTGTCGAAATGTTGCAGAATTAAACCCAGCCAACCCAGAGAGGTGGCAATAGGAACCGCAAGACCAATGAGACCGAGGAGAATAAAGAGCGTTTTGTCAGCATGTTCTAAACGCTTTCATCTTTGATTTGTTCATCAATTGATTTGACGCCAATTAATGCCTGCACACCATCGCGGTCACGCCGCCACAGTCGTTGCAGCGAGACCAGAGTAATCAGCATCCCGGTGAAGACAAAAAACACCCAGCCAAATAACCATGGCAGTTGTGGGATCATCAACGGCACCCGCATGGGCGTGATGGAACGTGATCCATGGGTTAAGGTGTCTGCTACCATGCTCCAGACCATCGCGGTGAGGATGAAAGCAAAGCCAATTAAGAGCCACAATCCAAGAAAATTGATTGCTACATGCAGCCGTTTCGGCAGAACCGCAATCACAGCATCGACCCGGATATGCGCCCGTTCAAGGAGGGCAAAAGACAGCGCAAATGTGGTGGCGACGCCAAAACCGTAGCCAGACAGTTCATCCGCCCCACCCAAAGAAATATTAAACAATTTACGTAAAAAATTTCCAAGGTCACCAAAAAGGCCGATAAAACAATCAAAGCGCCGCCAAACCAAGTCATCCAAAGACTAAGCTTGCGGGTTGCAAATAGTGTTTTTCCAACATCTTTACGCTCCCTTTGTGACCCCATCAATACAATTTGGGCGGCCAATGCCTTAGAGACTGGCCGCCCAATGACTAATCAGTACCTTAGTCTGCTTTGGCAGTCATGCCTAGGATTTGACCCACGGTTGCGTTCCAGCTGGCAGCGCAGTCAGCTCCACAACGCTTGGCCCGGCGCTTGAGAACGACTTCTGTGGTAATTTTATCGCGCAACGCGAGATCATCTGCCGACGGTGTGACCAGCTTCATCGCCCCTTTTCCACCAATGGCGCAGTCGCCGCCGGTGATGCACGAGATTGCCACTTCATCTTCAGTTGCGGTTTCTGCCCACATACTCTCGTTCAAGGCGTCAAGTTCTGTGGTCATGATCTCTTGTTGCGCCGTGGTCATGGAATTCCATTTATCCATATTCATCGCACCAAAGGCCAGGCCCCAACCCAC
>DDEJ01000033.1 GCA_002336405.1 Rhodobacteraceae bacterium UBA1957 | reverse complement strand
GTGAACCGGCTTTAGAGCGCATTTTGGATTTGGTGAAAACACGCGAGGCTGAGGGTTACTCTTATGACACGGCACAGGCCAGTTTCGAGATGTTGGCGCGCCGCGAGTTGGGACTTTGCCCAGAGTTTTTCGATGTGAAACGCTATAAAGTTTCGATCGAACGGCGCAAAAATAAATATAACCGCATGGTGTCTCTGTCCGAGGCTGTGGTTGTGGTGCGGATCAATGGTGAAAAGAAAATGTCGGTCAGTGAATCGATGGACGAGTTGGGCAATGATCGTGGCCCGGTCAATGCGCTGTCCAAAGCGCTTGCGAAAGATCTGGGCCCGTATCAGACGATGATCGATGATATGAATTTGGTCGATTACAAGGTGCGTATCACCCAAAGTGGCACGGAAGCCGTCACTCGGGTGGTGATTGACTGCGAAGACAGCAAAGGCCGTTGTTGGTCAACAGTAGGGGTGTCGGCGAACATTGTTGATGCGAGTTTCGAGGCGCTGCTGGACGCAATAAACTGGAAACTGATCCGCGACACCGGGCAGGGCGTGTAACATTTTGCACGTAAGCGTTGTTTTTATAAACACGCTTTGCTAAAGTTTTTAATACTATTGTTACCTAAATTTATTTTATGCACGTCGTCTGCAGAGAGGACGCTTTGCCATGGTCAAGTTGATTTTGATTTTTCTGGCATTGCCAGTGATAGGGTTCTTTGCGCTCGCATTGGGATTGATCCTGTCTCAGAAGCCTCTTGCAATTCTGGCGGGCATGCCTGAGGGCGAGTTTCAAGCCGCTGCAACAGCCACGTCTCACATGACGCCAGTGGCGGTGTCCAAAGCGCGATTGCGCGACGGGCTCGAGGTCGATGTGCGCCATTTGCCTGCGGATGGCAAAGACCCGCCTTTGTTGATATTGCTGCATGGCTCAGGTTGGTATGGCCAGCAATTTGACGCGCTGTTGCCCGCGCTTGCCAAGCATGCCGATGTCATTGCGCCGGATCTGCGCGGGCACGGCCCGCAGGCGAAACTCCGGGGCGATGTTGCCTATATCGGGCAACTTGAGGACGATATCGCGGACCTGATCGATCTTTATGCGCGCCCTGAACAAAAAATTATTTTGGCCGGGCACAGTTCCGGCGGTGGGCTGGCGATCCGGTTTTTGGCTGGGGTACATGGTCATAGGGTGACATCCGCAATCCTTTTGGCACCTTTTCTGAAATATAATGCGCCGACGATGCGCCCTAACGCCGGAGGGTGGTCGCGGCCGCTGGTGCGCCGGTTCATCGGATTGTCGCTGTTAAACGCCTTTGGCGTCACCGCGTTAAACCATCTGACGGTTTTGCAGTTTGCCTTTCCGGATTTTGTTTTGGGGGGTGCACATAAAATCGCGCTGACCCGCGCATATTCGTACAGAATGAATCTGTCATATGAACCCCGCCGCGATTATTTGGCCGATATTGCGGCACTGCCGCGATTTGATCTTATTGTCGGGCAGGATGATAAGTTTTTCATTGCAGACGCTTTTAAGCCTTTGATGCGTTCGGTCACTGACAAGGGACAGTATCACATAATCCAAACCCGAGGTCATTTGAATCTTCCCTATGCGCCTGAGACGCTGCAGATCATTAAGCGCCATCTTAATACAGGATCAAGATAGCGGGGCACAAGAAAAACCACTCATGTCGCGGGCGGGTTTTGGTCAGTAGGTGACCGCAACTGGTGAGGCTTGGTTTTCCAAGACAGACATCTCGCCTCTAACTCCCCAAGGTGAGCCATGTCTAATCCGTCAAGTTATTGTCGTCGATAGCCAATTATTATGGTATTTAACGGCTTTGAGTGCGTCGTTCGGGGCAACCTGCAACGCAGGGGCTTATTTGCAAGCCCCATTCACTGGTTTGCAGTCCGAGAAGAAATTTTTAACATTACTTCTATCATTCTTCGGCCCTAAAAAAGCATAGCTTAACCCCGCAGTAATAGTCAGAGCGATCACTGCTTGAATAATTTTTCCGCGATGTTGATCAATAAAAGAAATGGTTTCTTCATCTTGATCAGGAGTGTCCTTACGATCAGGAGCCATTTTAAACCTCCTTATTATTAAGTTATAGTTATTTATATTTTTTTAACATAATTCGCTGTATAAAAGAAGTAATTTCGGTATCGACGATCTTATTATAGATTTTGATTGGTGATTTTGCCGAGTTGGAAGCTATTTATTTGCAAACAAAATATCTCCTGCTTCAGTGTCGCATCAATTCAATATCAATTGTTTTAATCAGAATTTAATCTGTAAATTCTGACATCTTTTAAGCGCAGTGGGCAGGGTGTGCTGTGTCCGGGTTAGTTAAGGTTACCAACGCGATCTGTCCTATCTTGTGCGTTGAATTCACCTCTACACAAACCTTAGTATGTACCCTATAGTGATGTGGTGGTGGATCACTGCCCCATCATGTACGACGTCAAACCCAAAAACAAGATAAGTGGATTTGCCATGCGCTGCCCGTTTTGTGGAAATATAGACACTCAGGTCAAAGATTCGCGTCCGGCCGAAGATCATGTTTCGATCAGAAGGAGGCGGAATTGTGCGGCCTGTGGTGGCCGTTTCACTACCTATGAAAGGGTGCAACTGCGAGATCTGGTAGTGATTAAAACGAATGGCCGCCGCGAAGACTTTGATCGTGGCAAGCTCGAGCGCTCGATTCGGATTGCGCTGCAAAAGCGTCCGGTTGAACATGATAGAATGGATCAGATGATTTCTGGCATCGTGCGCAGGTTGGAATCTTTGGGCGAAACTGATGTGGGCTCCAAACAGATTGGCGAGATTGTGATGGAGGCCTTGGCAAGGATTGACACTGTCGCCTATGTGCGGTTTGCAAGCGTCTATAAAAACTTTCAGGCAGCAGATGATTTTGACAAATTTGTCAGTGAGTTGCGACCTGATATTCCCAAAGAAACGTGAGCGATCAAGATCACCGCTTCATGCATGCAGCATTGGCGTTGGGGCGCAGAGGTCAAGGTCAAACATGGCCGAACCCGGCCGTTGGCTGCATTATTGTGCGTGGTGCGCGCATCGTTGGGCGCGGATGGACACAGCCGGGTGGGCGGCCGCATGCCGAAGTCTTGGCGCTGGAGCAGGCGGGAGCGTTGGCGAAAGGTGCCACGGCTTATGTGACGCTTGAGCCTTGCGCCCACGTGGGGAAAACACCGCCCTGCGCGTCCGCTTTGATTGCGGCAGGCGTCTGCCGGGTCGTCGCCGCAATCGAAGACAGCGATGTGCGGGTGTCTGGCAAAGGGTTTGCGATGCTGCGCGCGGCGGGTATTGCCGTCACCACTGGTATTTTAGCGCCGTCAGCGGCACAGGATCACGCGGGCTTTTTGCTCAAAACCGGTCTGGGACGGCCATGGGTAACCTTGAAACTGGCAAACAGCTTTGACGGGCGGATTGCCACCGCCTCCGGTGAGAGCCGTTGGATCACCGGCCCAGAGGCGCGCCGTGCTGTCCATAGCATGCGGATGCGCCATGATGCGGTGATGGTGGGCGGTGGTACTGCCCGCTCTGATGATCCGGATTTGACCATTCGTGGGTTTGGAGCGGTGCCACAACCAGTGCGGATTGTGGTTTCAAGGCGGCTCGATTTGCCGTTGACGGGGCGGTTGGCGCGTTCGGCGCAACAGGTGCCGGTTTGGATTTGTCACGGTCGGGATGCAGGGGCTGATCTGTGTTCGGCTTGGTCTGGTCTGGGTGCACGCTTGATCGCCTGCCCGCAAAGCGCGGGCCAGATGGATATGGCTGGTGTGCTTCAGGCTTTGGGCCAGCAGGGATTGACGCGGATTTTTTGTGAAGGGGGTGCTGCGCTCTCTGCATCGTTGTTACTGACTGACTTGGTGGATGAGATTGTTGGGTTCACCGCCGGATTGGTGCTGGGGGCAGAGGGCTGGCCGGCACTGGGGGCTATGGGGTATGACCGGCTGGCAGAGGCTGCGCGGTTTGAGCTATATGATACACGGTCGGTTGGGGGGGATGTGATGCACAGGTGGCGGCGTTTATCGCCAGAACGCCGCGCGGCTGGCGCAGAGCCCTTGTAACTTTGATAATGCGCGGTTGATTGGGCTGTGACGTGCAGGCGCGCTTTCATTTAGTCGATCGACAACCACTTCTACCGGGCAGGGCAGGCGGGTTACCGGATCAAAATACCGTGGATAGGCAATCAGCGTTGCATAAAGCAGCCCTAACAAGTCGGGTCTTGCAACGCGGCGGGTCGGGGGACGGCCGAGATCATGGGTCAACCCCCAACCGGCATAGAACGGCGCCCCATAGGTCACGACGCGCTTGTTGCGCAGCAGCGCTTCAAACCCCAAGAGAGATGTCATGGTCCAGACTTCGTCAATCTGCGTCAGCAGCGTGCCTGGATCTGTGTTGGTAAGCACGCGGTCTGCTGAGGCGGCGGCGTCTCGGTCCGGGACAGCGCCAAGGCGCAATCCGGCCTCGACATCGGGGTGTGGTTTATACAGTATGATTGCATCGGGGTTTGCGCGGCGCACTGCAGTCAGTAGCGCCAGATTGGTTTTGATGTCACCGGCGGCGGTGAGGATCGAGGCGTCGTCCTCGACCTGGCCCGGCACCAAGATCCGACGCGTGCCAGTGATCTCGGCGGCGGTTTGGCCTGCGTTATATTTCGTTAATCCCGCCCCAATGACCTGTTGGCGCAACCGCTCTGCGCGGGCTTTTTGGTCGGGGCGCAGGGTGACTGTATCGGCGATCATCTGTTCCAATTGACTGGGCGCGCGCGGATCGTAGTAGATGCCCAACCGGTCTGCCACCAATGACAAAGGCGGGGTGAGCGTCGCACCCAAGCCCCGCGATCGCAAAAACCCGTCTTCGATCCGGGTGGTGGGAAAGGCCAGATCTTGATGGCCACTGGCCCAGACCATCAGATTGCGCTGATGGCGCGTGCTGGTGTGGTGGGCTTTGGCAAGATTGTTCTGAAAGATAATCCGCTTTGATCGTCCGAAGATAGATTGTAGATGTGGTCGTTTCCAAAGGCGCATCCCACAGGCCACCCAACCACGGTGATCGTCGCGCCAGGCGCGGCTTTGGGCCTCGAGTATATCGAGAACATCTTCCAATGCGCACAGCCGGTCGCGGTAGGGGTCGTACCAGATCGGATAGAGGATCATCGCGGCTGCAAACAGCTGCGCGCGGCTCAAGATGCGGGTCCGGCCAGTGATTGGTTTGCGGTCTTTGCTCAAGCCCCATCCGGCATAAAAGGGTTGGCCGAAAACATGCGGTGTATGCCCTGCCAGAATGGCTTCAAACCCCATCTGCGATGATATCGTATAGACCGCTATAGCCCCGTCAAACAGCTGCCAGGGTGAGATGGGGGTGGCCAGTAACCGAATGGTGTCAGTTGCATCTGCAGCGCTGAAATAACCGCGACGATGCCCTAAGATCGTCTCGGCATGGCTTTTTATGATAATATTTGCGTCAGGGTGCTCACGTCGGGCGGCAGCAAGCATGGCCTTGAACTCGGCTTTGCCCGCACCGCTGGCGCGGAGTGCCGCGTCGCCGAATGTTTGGTCAATGACCAGCACATAACCAGGGGCCGGCGGCGATTGGGTGGTCTCAAAAGCATTGTACTTTGAGATATGGTTGTCACGTATGCGCATGATTGCTTGTTCGGCGCGGCAAAGTAGGTCAGTATCCTTCAGCGGATCATGGCGCAGTATATTTTCCAGATCACAGGGATAAGAGGCGTCAAAATGACACCCAGATCGATCAAGGATCAGACCAAGGGGTGGATCTCCAGCGCGTCCGGGTTGCACCGATCTGAGAAAGGCATCCTCAACCCTCAACAGCCCCGCTTTCCGCTTTTTAGCGATCCATTGACCACGATACTGGTTTGGGCTTTGGCCCCAAACCGCCACCATATCCCCGCGATCTGGCAGGCCCAATGTCAATTCGTAGCCAGCCATTGACAGAATGCGCCGCACCCGTTTCTGACGCAGAAATCCGCCATTATAATAAAACAGTTTGCGGGCTGTGTTCATAGGTTTGACAATGAGGCGCGCCCCGTCCAGATGTTAATTGCCGGTTGCGGTTGCATTTACGGTGTTGATTGCTGCAAGAGAGCCGGTGAGAGCCGCAATTGTTTTACTCCACTGTGTGAACGGTGCCTCGGTGACGTAAATTGTGTCCTGATCGCGCACCATAAACTCGCGGGCAATAAAAATACCGTTTGGTTGTGTGAGGTCCAAGACATAGACTATGCGCTGCGCCCCTGTTAAATCACTGCGGGCCAGCAAGTTGTTTGCAATATGCTCACGTTCGCTTCTAAGGATGAAAACCCCTGTCGGGTCGGAAATGTCGGTGCGCAGGCCGCCAAGTTGGGCCAAGGCCTCGACAGCAGAGAGTGACTGGACTTCGAACTTGACGCGGGCTTGAGTGCCGGTTGCGCCCAATGCGGTGAAAGATCGGGTATCCTCTTCGATCAGAATTCTGTCTCCTGCTCGTAAAGCAACATCCATTCCGGGTTTATCGTATAAATCCTGCAGCCAGATTTTGCCTTTCCTGTTGCCCCGTATTAGTTTTATCTGGGCGATTTCGGGTGAAATGGTCACTCCACCCGCTGCGGCAATCATCGCGCTGAGCGTGCGCGTTGGGCGTTCGATTGGATAAATCCCCTGTGCGCTAACGGCCCCAAGCAAAGACACAGTCGCACCGTCGCCTGCGATCCTGCGGACCTCGACTTGCGGGTCTGGGGTCTGTTCTTTAAGTGCGTCGGTTATGATTTTTCGAATTGATTCTGGGGTATTGCCCGCCGCTTGTATCCGTCCTGCATAGGGGACAAAAATATACCCTTCTCCATCGACCTGAACGGTTTGAAGCGTGGTGGGTCCCATTTCTCCGAGCAACTGGTCTTGAACATTCTCCCAGATGGTCAATCCAAGCGTATCACCTGCGCGGATCATATCAGCGCCCACCTTGGCGAGGGTTTTGAAATGACTGGCAAAGCCAGACGTTGGTTTTAAGGCCGTTTTTTGATTGACGATTTCATTGACAGGTATGACCCAAGCCGGACCGCTGGACGCTTGGGTCCCTGAATAGATTTGTGGTTTGTTAGGTCCTGTGCTGGGCAGGCCACATCCGATCAAGATACTTGCGAATGCAATCAAGCCAGTCACTTTGAGCCGTTGAAAAAGTCTCGTATTCACTGCCCTATCTCCCTGATCTGTGTTGAATGAGCGCTGCTGCCTTTTGGTGCTGGACTTAGGTTGTGGTGTACGCGTGTTGGTCATGCGCCAACCGCCTGTAAGTATTGACGGGGCGGTGCGGTTCCGGCGGCAAGGGCCTCATACGGATCATGATGAGACAGCATCATATCCACCACTGCGCGAATAATTTGTCGCCGTGCTTTTCGGGAATAAAAGCCACCTGCGATTTGTGACGTTTCCAGCAGATAGCGCCGGAACATATGATATGCTTGAGTGTCGGGGCGGCGTGGGGCGGCAAAAAAATCGCTTATTTCTTGTGAAGACGTAAACTCAGGCTTTGCATAGACGGCGTCGCCAAACAATTTCAGCGGTATGCCGCGCCACAAAGCCTGCTGTCCAGCGGTTGAATTGACGGTCACGGCACTGCGAGCCTGTCGTAAAATTTTTGCCAGCTTGCCGCCTTCAATATAGCGTAGGCGGTCTATGATCTGGTGCTTTTCGGCCAGATTTTTTAGCGTGGCCGAAAGGTCTTTGCCATTCTGTTCCAGTGGATGCGCTTTAACCACCAGTTGATGATGCCCGGGTGCCCCTTGTGCAAAGCCGCACAGCACTTGATCGAGAAACTCGGTATTATTGGCGAAGGGGGAATGCGCTTGCAGCGCGCTGTCATGTTGCAATTGCAGCAAAACCAAATGATAGGGAACGCCAGAGGCTTGTATTTGCAGGGTTGCCAACCCGCGGCGGACAAAGCTCAGGGGCATCCAGAACAGTTTGCGCAGATTTTGCCTGAACTCATCCTGAACCCGATGCGGGCGGTGATGTTGAAACTTTGGATAGGCCTGATTGAGAAACAGCACGAAGAAATGATACAGTGCCCCATAAAATATATGGTGTCGCATCTCACCCCAGTGGGCGGGGGCTGCGGGTTCATCAAGTGAGCCGGTCTGAAGCGCCTCGGACATATCCGAGAGCCCCATGCCCATGAGTTTGGAATGCCCGTTGCAGCCGTCTCGCTCATAGGTCACCCAATAGGGCCGCAAATAACCCTCTTCAAAGACATGCACCCGCAGGTTCAACTGTCGGGCTTTTTGGATCGCAAGGGCATGGATGGGTCTTGTGTCCCCATACAAAACGAGGTCGGTGACAGATTTTTCACGTATGAGATTGCCAAACGTCTCTGGCCAGTCGCGGATGTCTTCGCGATAGGGGCAATAGCGGTCAGGCCGAGACCAGAAAACCTGGTCGCCGGCATTAAAACCGACGCGCCAAATCTCGGCGCCGGTGTGGGATAGCATTTTGGCCAAAAGGTTAAAAAACGGTCCGTGTGGACCCTGAAGAAACATAAATACGCGTTTGGCGGAGGGGATATTGCTCACCAGTTAAAAATACCTCATATATGGTTAAACCAAAGACTATAATTTTGACCGCAATGTGGCGAGAATATGGCATTCTTATGGGATTTATTGTGTCAGAGACACCAGCGAAGGGGACGAGGGCGTGTTTACCGGAATTATCACTGATATCGGGCGAGTAATGCAGTTGGAACAGCGTGGTGATTTGCGCGCGACGATCCAGACTGGATATGATACCGGCTCGATCGATATTGGAGCATCGATTGCCTGTGATGGTGTTTGCCTCACGGTCATTGCGTTAAGTCGTGACAGTTTTGACGTCGAAATCAGTGCCGAGACCGTGTCCAAGACCAGCGTTGCGGGGTGGACCGATGGCAGCCGGTTAAATCTGGAACGGGCATTGAAGGTTGGGGATGAACTGGGCGGTCATATTGTGTCAGGTCATGTCGACGGGGTCGCCAAAGTGACGCTTGTGCAAGATGAGGGCGACAGCACACGCGTGCTGTTGCAGGTGCCCGAGGCGTTGGCGCGCTTTGTTGCTCCCAAAGGCTCGGTGGCGTTAAACGGGACCTCGCTGACGGTCAATGAGGTCAACGGAACCACTTTTGGTGTCAATTTTATCCCGCATACAAAAACGGTGACCACTTGGGGTGACGTGTCCCAGGGGGATGACGTCAATCTCGAGATAGATACATTGGCCCGCTATGTGGCACGACTGCGCGAATTTGACTGACACAGCGTCGATGAGCGCCGTTTTACCGGGTGTTTGGTGGAATGGTGATTTCATTTCGTATGCCCGGCGCGAAGGCGTCGCCCGAGCATTTATCCGGTATTACCCAAGCTTTAATTGCGCGAGCTGACAAGAAAAAGGAGCGATGAAACCTATCAGGGTCGTTGTGGTAACGACTTTATGAACTCTGTCGCAGCATGTAGGCTTATTTCTAAATGCAGGTGAACCCGAAATTTAAACGAAGCCAACTTCAAAGGTTCAATTGGTCGGTCACAAAATCAAAAAGGCCAGAGAAGCCGTCTATAAAGCCTGTCCTGATAGCCGTGCGTATGTATGATTGCCAAAGTATTAAGATTGTAAGTCAATCGCTGCCTTTCCATTTGGGATCGTAACAACTGGAATGTTTGGGCTTAGGTTTATTATTCTCTGTTTCAAAAATGGTGCAGTTTGTTTTTCAAAATTCCAGATGTAGGATAAAA
>DDEJ01000144.1 GCA_002336405.1 Rhodobacteraceae bacterium UBA1957 | reverse complement strand
AAAGTCTGAACACCTGAATATCTGAGCCGGATCAATACATCCTAACCCCGATCCACCACATGCCGGGGCTGAACGTATTACTTTCCAAAGAGATCCTGCGTTTCAAACTATTCGCGGACACAACTGGACAAACTCGCAAGCACCTTGAACGGCCGACCACAAAAAGCCTTGGGCTCCCTGTCGTCAGCTCGTAGCGCAGAGAAAGTGTTGCAGTAACCAGCTGAATCCATCGTGTCGATATTTGTGGCTACCTTTTTAGGCCTTAATCTGCAGGCGCTCCTCCAGAACATCAAACGGCACGCCCGGTTCGTCTTTGGCACCGCGGATCACCAAAGACGTTTTAACACTGCCCACATTGTCTGCCGCGGTTAGCTCAGAGGTGAGGAATGACTGAAACGTGCTCAGATCCGGTGCGACACATTTAAGAATAAAATCAACCTCGCCGTTTAACATATGACATTCACGCACCAGCGGCCATGCCCGACAGCGGTTTTCAAACGCGCTCAAATCCACTTCTGCCTGCCGCTGCAGACCAACCATCGCAAATACCTGCACCTCAAAGCCCAATTCGCGTGGATCAATGTCGGCGTGATAGCCGCGAATATAGCCCTGCTCTTCAAGCGTCCGTACCCGCCGCAAGCAGGGTGGAGCAGAGATGCCAACCCGTCGGGCCAGTTCAACATTTGTCATACGCCCATCGGCCTGCAGCTCTGCCAGAATCATTCGGTCAATCAGATCTAGACGGGTGGCGGGCATATCAATTCCTTTGATTTTCTTTAACTTACCCCAGAACCAACAAACGCGCAATAATATTTCAAAACATTGAAATTTAATTACGCGTTTAGCGTTCAAAAATGTAATTCTCATGGGCAAGATAGGGGGTGCGCAGCCCGTCATCTGGCGGTATATGTGCAAAAAATGCTATGGATTATTTTAAAGAGGTCAATAATGACAGACGCGATTCACACCAAGGTTTTGATCATCGGCTCCGGGCCTGCAGGCTATACCGCCGGGGTCTATGCCAGCCGCGCAATGCTTGCACCTGTTTTGGTACAGGGGATCGAACCCGGCGGTCAACTGACCACAACAACCGAGGTCGAGAACTGGCCCGGTGACACCGAAGTGCAAGGTCCCGACCTGATGGTGCGGATGGAAGCGCATGCCAAGGCGATGGGCTGCGAGATTATTGGCGATATTGTCCAAGACCTCGACACCACAAAACGCCCCTTCACCGCCAAAGGTGACAGCGGTCGCACATATACCGCCGATGCGGTCATTTTGGCGACAGGCGCGCGGGCCAAATGGCTGGGTCTGGCCTCGGAAGAAAAGTTCAAGGGCTTTGGCGTGTCAGCCTGCGCCACCTGTGACGGCTTTTTTTATCGCGGACAGGAAATTGCCGTGATCGGTGGTGGCAATACAGCCGTGGAAGAAGCACTATTTTTGACGAACTTTGCCAGTAAGGTCACGTTGGTGCACCGCCGCGACGAACTGCGTGCTGAAAAAATTCTTCAAGACCGGCTGATGAAAAATCCAAAAATCGAACCGCTCTGGTTTCACCAACTGGAAGAAGTCCTTGGCGAGGATACACCGCTGGGCGTCAGTGGTATTCGGGTCAAACATACCAAAACCGGCGAAATGCAAGATATTCCCTGCAAGGGTGTTTTCATCGCGATTGGCCATGCCCCTGCAAATGAACTGATAAAAGGTGAGCTTGAATTGCACAACGGTGGCTATGTCAAAGTAAAACTCGGCAGCACCGAAACCTCTATTCCTGGTATATTTGCCGCCGGCGACCTCACCGATCACGTTTATCGACAGGCCGTTACCTCCGCAGGCATGGGGTGTATGGCCGCTTTGGATGCCGAACGGTTTTTGGCCGAAAATGCAGAAAAATAAGGGTAATTCTTCAAATATACTGAAAATAAGGGCACGCTTTGATCTTGAATAACGCTGCGGCCAAGCTCTAAACCGCTAGTGTCGCGTCTGCGGGTTATCTTCGCGACAAATGGGCGGTAAAATTATCTTTTAAAAGGTGGATACAAAAAAATGAATTTGCAGAATCTGGTGCCAATCCCGGAACTTTATGTGTCGCACGAGTCTGCGCAAAAGCTCAAGCTTGACGCTGCAGATCTGGCCAGTTGGGATCTGACCCCCCGTCAGATATGTGATCTCGAACTGCTGATGAATGGCGGTTTTACACCGTTGAAGGGGTTTCTCAGCGAATCCGATTACCTGTCGGTTCTGGCAGATATGCGTCTTGCTGATGGCAAGCTTTGGCCCATGCCTATAACCCTTGATGTCACTGCGACCTTCGCCCAAGGCCTGACGCTTGGTCAAGATATCGCCCTTCGCGATCAAGAGGGGGTCATTCTTGCTACGATGACTGTCACCGACAATTGGACCCCCGACAAAGCCCATGAGGCCACGCAGGTTTTCGGCGCCGATGACAGCACGCATCCGGCTGTGAACTATCTGCATCAACAGGCCGGAGCCGTTTATCTGGGTGGCCCGGTAATCGGCATTCAACAGCCGGTGCATTATGATTTTCGGGGCCGGCGTGACACGCCAAACGAGTTGCGTGCCTATTTCCGCAAGCTTGGGTGGCGTAAAGTTGTCGCTTTCCAAACCCGCAATCCGCTGCACCGTGCCCATCAGGAATTAACATTTCGGGCCGCCAAAGAAGCCCAAGCCAATTTATTGATACATCCGGTTGTCGGCATGACAAAACCCGGTGACGTCGATCACTTTACCCGTGTGCGCTGCTATGAGGCGGTGTTGGATAAATACCCGCAATCGACCACGACGATGTCACTGCTTAATCTGGCCATGCGCATGGCAGGCCCCCGCGAGGCGGTCTGGCATGCGCTTATTCGCAAAAATCACGGCTGCACACATTTCATCATTGGCCGCGACCACGCTGGCCCCGGCAAGAACGCACAGGGCGAAGATTTTTATGGTCCCTACGATGCCCAACATCTGTTTCGCAAGTACGAAGACGAGATTGGCATCGAGATGGTTGATTTCAAAAATATGGTCTATGTGCAGGAACGCGCCCAATACGAGCCGGCCGATGAAGTGGTTGGCGATGTGACCGTTTTGAGCATTTCAGGTACAGAATTGCGCCGGCGCCTGTCAGAGGGGTTGGAAATTCCCGAATGGTTCAGTTTTCCCGAGGTCGTCGGTCAGTTGCGGCTCAGCAAACCCCAGCGAAGCAAACAGGGCTTTACGGTCTTTTTTACCGGACTTTCCGGCTCTGGGAAATCCACAATTGCCAATGCTTTAATGGTCAAGCTGATGGAAATGGGCGGCCGGCCTGTGACGCTTTTGGATGGGGACATTGTGCGCAAAAACCTGTCATCCGAACTGGGGTTCAGTAAAGAGCACCGAGACCTAAACATCCGCCGGATCGGCTATGTTGCCTCGGAAATCACCAAAAATGGCGGCATTGCCATCTGCGCCCCGATTGCGCCCTACCATACCACCCGCCGCGCCGTCCGTGAAGATGTCGAGGCTTTTGGCGCATTTATTGAGGTACATATCGCAACCTCCCTAGAAGAATGCGAACGCCGCGACCGCAAGGGATTGTATAAATTAGCCCGCGAGGGAAAGATCAAAGAATTCACCGGCATCTCTGATCCCTATGAAATACCCGAGGCACCCGAATTACGCTTGTCGACTGAAAATGAAGAGGTGGACAATTGTGCCCATCAAGTCATTCTTAAACTCGAAAGCCTAGGATTGATCGCCGGGTAGCCCGTTGACCACCTGAGGCGCGCAAGTGCAAGCTTAGGTGTTGCACATAAATGCGTTGCGACTAGACCTTGCATGAATAGTGCAGGACATCTCTAGATGAGGTCAGTGCAGTGTCATCGGCGTTAAGTCGTTATCTCGCGCCAAACTATATGCTAATGCACGGTTCTCGACCACAGCGACACGCTCACCATCAGCCTTATGTACCGCATACAGCGTCTTGTCAGACCCCACCTGCCGCTGTAAATCCAATGGCAGTTCCGTCACTTCAACCGTTTTGATATAGACCAGGTCATCAGTATCGAAGTGGGAAAAATCATATTTGCTATGCATGGTCATCGACCTTTCTTAATCGCAATAGTCTTTACAATACTATCGGGAACAGACTGGGTCAAATCAAGATGCAGCAGCCCGTTTTCCATTGCCGCCTCGCCCACCTCGACACCTTCAGCCAAAACAAACACCCGCTGGAATTGCCGCGTGCCGATACCGCGGTGTAAAAACACCCGCGGTGTGTCCTCTTCGCTCTGGCGACCGCGGATCACCAATTGGCGGTCTTCAACCGTGACCGAGAGGTCAGCTTCGGTAAAACCCGCCACTGCAAGGCTGATGCGATAGGACCGATCTGTGGTTTGTTCAATATTATAGGGGGGATACCCTTCATTGCCGGATTTTGCCGTCCGCTCAAGTAAATTCGCCAGCGGCTCAAAGCCCAACATGTGTGGATAAGCAGTAAGGCTTAATTTTGTCATGACACATCCTTTGGTTAAGCGAGCGTCGTTATGAAGGATCCATTGTGGCATCCTCTTATCATATATGGGTCCTCAATCGTATTCGTTCAAGACTTTTGCAAAACTTGTGGTATCGGGTAGTATGATCTTTCTTGAGACTGAGCTAGGACATTCATGACAACGCCCACCGAGATTACAATGAGAACAGAAGATGTTTTACGCGTCGAGTTGGAAGTGTTCCGCCACGAGCACCGCGATTTGGATGATGCCATTGCGGCATTGATCCAAATTGGCACAGCAGATCAGCTGACGCTTAAGCGATTAAAAAAGAAAAAACTAGCATTTAAAGATATGATCACACGGATTGAAGACCGTCTAACACCGGATATCATTGCGTAGCAGCACAATCTGACTATATTGCGCGTTTTGAAAGTGTGAGGCGGCCTATGACACAGGTAAAAATTGGCATCATCATGGGCAGTCAATCAGACTGGCCGACTATGAAGGCCGCAGCAGAAATCCTCGATGAATTACAGCTGCCCTATGAGACCGGAATTGTCTCAGCACACCGTACCCCCGACCGGCTGTGGGCCTATGGCAAAACCGCTGCAGAGCGCGGATTGCAGGTGATCATTGCCGGTGCAGGGGGAGCGGCACATCTGCCAGGTATGATGGCCTCAAAAACCCGTCTGCCGGTGATCGGTGTGCCGGTGCAGACCCAGGCGCTTTCAGGCATAGACAGCCTGTATTCGATCGTGCAGATGCCGCGCGGCTTTCCCGTTGCCACGATGGCGATAGGCGCCAGTGGGGCCGCCAATGCCGGTTTGATGGCTGCGGGTATTCTGGCGTTGCAGGATGACAGCCTTGCACAACGTCTTGACGCCTGGCGCGCCGCACTTTCTGCCGCAATTCCGGAGACCCCGAACGATGCATAAACCACTTTCCACCGGCGCCACAATCGGGATACTCGGTGGTGGCCAATTGGGTCGCATGCTGTCTGTCGCCGCAGCAAGACTGGGCTTTCGCAGCCATATTTTTGAACCGAATCCTGATTGCCCGGCCAGTCATGTGGCCGACCGGCTCACCACGGCCAGCTATACAGACACCAAAGCGCTGCAACGCTTTGCGGAAACTGTGGATGTGATCACCTACGAGTTTGAAAACATCCCGACCTCGGCACTGGATGTACTGGAACAGGTGGCGACGATACGCCCCGGCCGAGAGGCGTTGCGCATTTCCCAAGACCGGCTGACCGAAAAAGACTTTCTGAATGGGCTGGGCCTGAAAACTGCCCCCTATGCCTCAATCAACGATGCGTCCGCTCTGCGCGCCGCCCTCAAGGCGTTTGGCACGGCCGCGATCTTAAAAACCCGGCGTTTTGGCTATGACGGCAAGGGGCAGGTCCGTCTGCAATCTGATAGTGATCCAGAGGCAGCTATCGCGAATATGGCTGGACAAGCGGCCTTGCTTGAGGGGTTTGTTGACTTCAGCCATGAGGTGTCTGTGATTGGCGCGCGCGGGGCTAACGGCGCCGTGTGCTGTTTTGATCCCGGAGAAAATGTTCATAGCGACGGCATTCTGCGCACCACCACCCTGCCCGCACGGCTCAGTGCAGTCCAGCGAATGGATGCGGTTCTGTTGACCGCCAATATTCTAAACGCGCTGGATTATGTTGGCGTTATGGGGGTTGAGTTATTTGTCACTGTTCAGGGATTAATAGTGAATGAAATTGCCCCACGAGTACACAACTCTGGCCATTGGACCCAAAACGGCTGCGTTGTGGATCAATTCGAGCAACATATCCGCGCGATTGCCGACTGGCCGCTGGGCGATGGCACCCGCCACTGCGATGTGGTGATGGAGAACCTGATCGGCGATGATATGGGGCGGATAGGTGCCATCGTCAAAGACCCCACTGCCGCGGTGCACCTTTATGGCAAAGCCGAGATCAAACCGGGCCGTAAAATGGGTCATGTGAACCGCCTCGTCCCAGCGCAAACCCGTAAGATTTAGAGAAAACGCTCGGCAACCGCCCCAGTCAGATAGCTAGGGCGGCCTTTGGCAAAGGTGGCCATCACCCGCTGGCTGTCGGGATCAAGCACGACGAAATCGCCGCGCATACCGATTTCAAGACTGCCACGATCAGACAGGCCCAAAATGCGCGCCGGTCCGCTTGAAATTAACCCCCAGGCACGCGCAAGTCCAATATCCTTGGCCAGCGCCAAGGCTGCAAAGCGCAACGATGGATAATGATAGTCCGACGCCAAGGCTGCGCACAGGTTGCGACGCGCCAGATCTGCGGCACTGACGTTGCCATTATGCGACCCGCCACGCACCACATTCGGCGCCCCCAGAACAACCGATCTTTGCGTGGTTACCGCCGCTTCTGCGGCCACTTTGGTTTCGGGAAATTCACAGATCATGGCCCCAAGACCCCGTGCAAGAGCATTTGCAGTCGCATCCGTATCGTCGTGACTGCCCAAGAGGGTGTGTCGTGCCTGCAGCCGCCGTGACAGGCCCTGCAACGCTGCAGGCACCTCTGCTGAGCGGGCATGCATCTCTGCAAGCAGGCGTAAATGTTCTTGCGGGTTACGACCTGACTTTAACGCCTGCCCTGTCAATCTGGGCGGTTTTTTGCCCGCCGCCAATGCTTGGTGCGGCACATGGTCATTGAACACCACATAGCGCACCTGAAACCGGCACACCAAATCGTAAAACTGCGTATAGTGATCCAACATATGCGTCTCAAACCGCAACTGCACAGACAGATCAGTGTCGAACTGTCCTGCCATATTCGACCATGCGCTTAAAAATGCCAGCGCAAATTCGGGACTGCGCATACCGCCTTCCCAGCTATAGAACTGTGCCAGAACCGCTGTTGTAATGCCGTTCACAGCCAGTTCAGCCTCAGTGGCCACCAGCCCCGCATCAAGGTTTTTCACCGCACCGCGCCGGGGAGCGAGATGACGCTCGAACCCGTCTCCATGGATATCGATGATGCCGGGCAACACCCAATAGCCGCTGAGATCAATCCGGCGATTTTGCGGTGTTTTTACAAAAACGCCACCTGACAGGGATACGACATCCGGGACCAACCCACCGGGTCGAAGGATTTGCGCGCCGGTTAGGTCACATTGCATTTGGGGTCTTCCTAATGTTGTGTCAAAGCCTTTACAGCATCCATCAAGGTGACGTCACGCGCAAATGCACCTTGGCGCAAAAACCATAGCACCTGATACAAAACCAGCGGATTATTCATCAAAAAACTATGGGTGGCGGGCAATGTGATATGATCAGTCATACCTTTCATTGCGGTTGCTGCCACCGAGACCGCGCCATCATCACGCCCAGGGATCAGAGCCGAAAACAGCGGGTTGATCGAACGGTTTCCCGCAATCACCCCTAAAGGATAGCGCGCCTGCGGCAGCACCGGTGCCACACCATCGGTCCCTAATTGCTGGCTCGCCGGCCCATTAAGCCATGAAAAAAGTCGCATATTTCCAAATACGTCCACAACTTCTGACCCCTGATTGGGCGGTGCCAGCATGACAACTCTGCCCAGCCTTGCGCGCTGGTCCTGCGGCGCGGGTCTCGTCAGCCCGGCCTGATCGTTCGGAACGTCCGACCGGCCCTGCGCCAGCCAGATACGCACCAATATCCCCCCCATCGAATGAGTGACGATATGCACGGTGTCAGCCTCGCAGGCGTCAAAGGCCCGTGGCAGCGTTTGTTCGGCCAACGCGAACAAATCAGCCTCGGTAGAGGGATAGGACTGAACGACAACCTCATAGCTATGGCGTTGCAAGATTTTTTGCATCACCACAAAGGAGAAGTCACTGCGGCCGAGGCCATGAATAAGAACAACACAATCGGCGGCAGCCCAAAAAGGCCAGATACAAAAAATTAGTATAACGATACGCATCGATCTGAGATAGGCATAGGGCAATGCGATTTAAAGAGCTGAAGAACGACGTTATTTCAGATGCAACGATCGGTGCAACCCCAGCGAAATCGCAACTCCGCTCACAACCAGACCGCAAGCTACGATAAATTTTATCGTCAGGACCTCCTCTAAGAACACCATACCTGCGGCCATCGCCAACACGGGAACCACCAGTTGCGACACCGAGGCAATCGAGGTGCTGATCTGAGGCAAAATCCAGTACCACAGCGCATAGCCCATCGCCGATGTCACAGCACCCGACAGCAGCGCCAACATGACGCCATAGGGCGTAATCACGGGTGGCGCAGATGTAGAGAACCACACGACGGCGGCGCACAGTGGCAAAGAAAGCGCAAAACTGGCAGCGGTTGCAGGCAAGCTGGGGCCGGCGTTTCGACCAAAAATCGAATACCCTCCCCAACCCAGACCAGCCAAAACCATCAACCCGACCGCGAAAGGATCCATCGCCAGAGAGGCCGTTGGGACAAGCAGGTAACAAAGGCCACCGAACGCAATACTGGCACCAATCACCCTATATCGGGGCAATGGCTCTCTTGTAAAAACCGCCACGCCAAACATCACAATCTGCACCACACCAAATAAGATCAACGCACCGGCACCAGTTTCAAGCTTGGTATAGGCATACGAAAAGCCTAGCATATAAAAACTGAGCGCCAATGCTGCACTCAGACGCTTTGGCCCTCGCAGGGCACTGAGACTATTTTTTCGGGCTGTTAGAAACACCAAGACCGCCGCTCCTGACGCCAGCCGCAACAGCACAAACGCCCCCGGATCAATCGCAGTCTCGGCAAGGGCCAGACGGGTCAAAACCGAATTGCCTGCAAAAGCCAGCATTGTTACTGCAATCCAAAACGCCACAACCTTCAAATCACAATATAGGGCGGTGGACCGCCCCGGTTGAGATCAGGGCCGCCGATAGTATGAAACCCAACCTTGGAATAGCCAGCGGCAAGAGCGGCCTGTTCGCAATGTGATGTCATCTGAGGATCGCGCGCTTTTAACGGGCAATGCAATGCTGCCCCATAGTGATGATCTTCTTCAACCAAACCCATAAAATCTGCCCCTTACACAAAGCCTCTGGCACAGGATTGCCCTAATAAGCCTTTCGCATGATGCACCAAGCCCTTTAACCGCCTCTGCATCCGACAGCACACACCCCACAAGGCAGCATCGCCCTCCTATGAGAGCTGGTTGGGCTGACTGTGAGCATCACTGCCACGTCACGACTTTTGTCACTAATTACCCTTAGACGATCTGTCATACACCGAAAAAAATACAAGTATCTGTCTAGATTTTTTTACGCGCCCCACGCCGGTTCGCCTGACGCTTATCCAGCCTAATTTCTGGCAGGTATTATCATAGAAAAGGGCCCGCGCAATGGCGGACCCAATCACGTTTGCAAAAGGGGCGATGATTACATCATGCCGCCCATGCCACCCATGCCACCCATATCGGGCATGCCGCCGCCGCCAGCGGCGCCTTTGGGTTCTGGTTTATCTGCGACCATGGCTTCAGTTGTGATCAACAGGCCCGCGATGGACGCTGCATCTTCCAAAGCAGTCCGCACAACTTTGGCTGGATCGAGAACGCCATCCGCGAACAGATCACCATAGGTTTCGGTCTGAGCATTAAAGCCAAACGACGTATCGTCGCTTTCGCGCACTTTTCCAGCAACAACCGCACCGTCAACACCAGCATTCTCGGCGATTTGACGCAGAGGTGCTTCGATGGCTTTGCGCACAATCGAGATACCGACATCTTGGTCAGCGTTGGCACCCGACAGACTGCCTAGTGCTTTACCGGCTTGTACCAGTGCCACACCACCACCAACAACAACGCCTTCTTGAACCGCAGCGCGGGTCGCGTTCAGCGCGTCATCAACGCGGTCTTTGCGTTCCTTGACTTCCACTTCGGTCATACCACCAACACGGATCACGGCAACACCGCCGGCCAGCTTGGCCACACGTTCTTGCAGTTTCTCACGGTCGTAATCAGACGAGGTTTCCTCGATTTGTTGACGGATCTGCGAGACGCGGGCTTCGATTTCCGCTTTTTCGCCATTTCCGTCCACAACTGTGGTTTCGTCTTTGGTGATTTGGATTTTCTTAGCGGTGCCAAGCATATCCATGGTGACATTCTCAAGCTTCATGCCAAGATCTTCACTGATAACCTGACCACCGGTCAGAATTGCCAAATCTTGCAACATGGCTTTGCGGCGATCACCAAACCCAGGCGCCTTAACTGCAGCGATTTTCAGACCGCCCCGCAGTTTGTTAACCACCAAAGTCGCCAGTGCTTCGCCTTCAACGTCTTCGGCGATGATCAAAAGCGGCTTTTGCGATTGAATGACGGATTCAAGCAGCGGCACCATAGATTGCAGCGACGACAGCTTCTTTTCGTGCAGCAAGATCATGCAATCTTCCAGCTCGGTGGTCATTTTGTCAGGATTGGTGACAAAATACGGGCTGAGATAGCCGCGGTCGAACTGCATGCCTTCAACAACATCGGTCTCTGTTTCCAGACCTTTGTTTTCTTCGACAGTGATCACACCTTCATTGCCAACCTTCTGCATCGCATCGGCGATTTGGCGGCCGATTTCAGCCTCACCGTTGGCAGAGATTGTACCGACCTGAGCCACTTCATCGCTGTCTTTGACTTCACGCGAAGCTGCTTTGATCGAATTAACGATATTGGATGTTGCCAGATCGATGCCACGCTTCAGGTCCATCGGGTTCATGCCCGCGGCAACTGATTTCAAGCCTTCTTTGACGATCGCTTGAGCCAGAACTGTGGCCGTCGTGGTGCCATCACCGGCTTCGTCATTGGTGCGGCTGGCAACTTCTTTTACCATCTGCGCGCCCATGTTTTCAAACTTGTCTTCAAGTTCGATCTCTTTTGCAACCGTCACACCATCCTTGGTGATTCTTGGTGCGCCAAAGGATTTGTCCAGAACCACGTTCCGACCTTTGGGTCCCAGCGTTACCTTTACGGCATCGGCCAGAATATTTACGCCGCGTAGCATGCGGTCGCGGGCATCAGTACTAAATTTGACGTCCTTAGCAGCCATTTTGCTTGCTCCTGAATGTCTGAGTTAAATGGGATGCGATTAGGACAGAACGCCCAAAATATCGCTTTCTTTCATGATCAACAGTTCTTCACCGTCGACGGTCACTTCTGTGCCGGACCATTTGCCGAACAGAACTTTGTCGCCGGCTGAAACAGCCATATCGATCAATTCGCCGCTATCTTTGCGGGCGCCGTCACCGCAGGAGACGACTTCGCCCTCTGCTGGCTTTTCTTTTGCACTATCGGGGATAATTAAACCCCCTGAAGTTTTCTCATCGCCTTCCGTGCGACGGACAAGAACTCGGTCATGAAGCGGTTTGAATGCCATGCCTTGAGGCTCCTTAGCTCAACGTTTCTGTTATATTCCGGACTAATTCCGGGCGTTAGCACTCACCAGAGGCGAGTGACAACGATTGGTAAGTAAGAGCCCCACCTCAGGTTGTCAACGGCAACATAGAAATTATTAGACTGTTCTTAATTTTTTTCCCAAACCGCCTTATTATCCCAGTTTCAACCACCGTCACCTGCCATTTCCCGTTACAATCAGACACCAAGCCCCGCATGTCTATCCCATGCGACATCAGATATGCCAGTTCCCTCACGGCAACCGTTTTATCTAACCTTGGTCAAATAACCGCCTGTGAATTACCATCCTGCTGAGCCTTGCATTAACGCCGCCCAGTCTATATGTGGTACCCCGAGAGGTTGGCGCGGGCAGGCACCTCGCCAACCCGGTCAGATCCGGAAGGAAGCAGCCGTAACGAGCCCCGCTTGGGTCGTTGTCCAGCCTCTCACCACACCCTATCAAGGATAGAATGCAGCGATCACATCATCCACGTGTTCGTGACATTGATATCGCATTCAGGTTTCGGCAGGTTTGTCACCGGTTGCCGGAATAACGGGTTGTAGACCTTGAGCTGCCCACAATCGCTGGTCGTCAGTCTCTACCGCGCAGGGTCGCACGCCGCGCAAACGCGGCAGCGCTGTGTCAGCTGTTTCGCCTGCCTCACACATCAGCCGCATCAACGCCATGCCAGACCGTCCACATCCACCGTAGCAATGCGCCAACACACGCCCGCCACCCGACAATCTATGCGCCGCCTGCGCGCCCAGAGCCTGCCACTGCTGCGACTGCGCCTCGGTGGGAATGCCATAGTCAACCACCGGAAAGTGAACCCAGTCGATTCCCCTGGCTTGCAAGTCATCGCCGAGCGCAGCGGCACCAACGGTCTGCAACTCGGATATTGACGTCATCGTCAAGACCAGACTTGGGGACCAATCGGTGATATCTTTTAGGTCGTTTTCGTATGGACTAAACCGCCCCGGTACCGGGCAGATCCCGAGCAAACCCGTCCCAAGACTGAGGGAGTTGATTTCAAACACAGCCATATTTTTTCCCGACGTTAGTATCATTTTTATTGGTCGAACACTGTCACACTACGCTTTGGCACCCAACCTTCTTCATCCCGATAGATGTCACCCTGACTGCTGTGGCACAAGAGCCAGCCAAACTTTTCATCAGTTTCCGGCGAGACGGCTACCAGCCAGTCATGTAAGTGCAAGGGTATTCATCGAAAAATCACTGGTTTGCTAGCCAGTCGTTTGTTTGTTTGAAATATGCCAAAGGCAACCACCCCTGCCGCTCGTTGGTGGTTTTGGCCTGAAGCCAGGTATCACCGCCCCAATCATCCATTTGCCCAGACAGACCAACCCTATCACCGTTTTTCACCGCAATCGTGCCCTAATATGTCACGGTATGACGTGCTCTGACTTTTTAAGTCCACATGCAAAATAATCTTCCGTTTAAAGAGTTCTCTTTACTTTTTGTTGCCTTGTGGATTCAGGGCGTGATTTCGTATAGACCAAACGGATGGCACAGAGTAATTTGGGTGCAAATCGTTAGGGGCATCATGACCGATACACATTCCCAAAGCTATCAGGTTCTGGCACGGAAATACCGGCCCGAAACCTTTACTGATCTTGTCGGTCAGAACGCCATGGTCCAAACGCTCAAGAACGCCTTTGCAGCAGATCGCATCGCGCAGGCCTTTATTATGACCGGAATACGCGGCACCGGCAAAACCACCACCGCGCGGATTATCGCCAAAGGACTAAACTGCACGGGCCCGGATGGCAGCGGTGGCGCCACAACCGACCCTTGCGGCGTCTGCGATGCCTGCAGCGCTATCATGCAAGGGCGCCACGTCGATGTGATGGAAATGGATGCCGCCAGCCGCACCGGTGTGGGCGATATCCGCGAAATTATCGACAGCGTCCATTACCGCGCCGCCAGCGCGCGCTATAAAATCTATATCATTGACGAAGTGCACATGCTGTCTACCAGCGCATTTAATGCTCTGTTGAAAACGCTCGAAGAGCCCCCCGCGCATGTCAAGTTCATTTTTGCCACCACCGAGATTCGCAAAGTTCCAGTTACGGTGCTGTCGCGCTGCCAGAGGTTTGACCTGCGCCGGATCGAGCCGGAAGTGATGATCGCCTTGACACAGCGCATCGCCGATGCCGAGGGGGCTAAAATCACCGGTGATGCACTGGCGCTGATCACCCGTGCCGCTGAGGGTTCGGCGCGCGATGCAACGTCTCTACTCGATCAGGCAATTTCGCACGGAGCCGGTGAAACCACCGCCGAACAGGTGCGCGCCATGCTGGGTCTCGCCGACCGCAGCCGCGTTATGGATCTGTTCGACATGGTGATGAAGGGTGACGCCCATGGCGCTTTGAACGAATTGTCAGCACAATACGCAGATGGGGCCGATCCGATGGCAGTGCTGAAGGATCTGGCCGAAATCACCCATTGGATTTCGGTGGTGCAAATCACTCCCGATGCCGCCGATGACCCCACGCTATCGCCCGACCAGAGATCGCGCGGCCAAAGCATGGCGCAAGCGCTGCCAATGCGGGTGCTGACCCGCATGTGGCAAATGCTTCTCAAAGCCCTCGATGAGGTGTCGCAGGCCCCCAACGCCATGATGGCAGCCGAGATGGCGCTTATTCGCCTGACACATGTCGCCGATATGCCCAGCCCGGATGAATTGATCCGTAAATTACAATCTACCCCGCCCCCGCCTGCCCCCGCCCCGCCAACCGGGCCAACCCAGGCAGCGCCACGATCACAACCCGCATCAGGACAAAAGCCAAATTCCACCAGTGCGGATGGTGGTGGATCTGACCTGCATGGCGCGACCGGATCTAACATCCCCTCAATGACGGATGGGCCGCAGGCTTCCGTTCAGCAGGCCTCCGCGCCGCCTGCTGCGGGCACTACTGCGGTGCGCGCCGTAGCAGTTAATCAGGCGCAGGCACTCTACCCAACTTTTGAGCATGTTATCGAGCTCATTCGTCTCAACCGCGATGTCAAATTGCTCGTCGAGGTCGAGACCGGTGTGCAGTTGGCCAAATACCAGCCCGGCCGGATTGAATTTGTCCCAACCGAAACTGCCCCCCAAGATTTGGCGCAGCGGTTGGGCCAACGCCTACAACTATGGACCGGCAACCGCTGGGCGGTCAGTGTGGTCAATGAAGGCGGCACCCAAACCATCGCGGCAAAACGCGACAAGGCAGAGAATGCGCTCAAGGCAGAGGCAGAAACCCACCCACTGGTGCAGGCCGTGTTGACCGAATTTCCAAAAGCCAGAATAACCCAAATCCGTACGCCAGACGATATCGCCGAAGCCGCGCAAGCCGAGGCCCTGCCAGAGGTCGAGGATGAATGGGACCCGTTCGAGGAAGACTAAGCAATTGGGGCTGCGAAGCCATCACTCAATATAATCAATATGAAATCATTCATAAATTAAAAAGAAGCCACTTTTTCTTAAGAAGAAATTTTAAAAATTTATAAAAATGAATTTTATGTGACATATAAGATCCATGAATATCATAATGACTCAAGTTTTCAGAAAAAACAAAGTCAAAGTATTTTAAAGCTGCAGAACGCCTCGCACCACGAGGCTTTCACTACACAAAAGTTTATAAGTTAATA
>DDEJ01000124.1:44221-48234 GCA_002336405.1 Rhodobacteraceae bacterium UBA1957 | reverse complement strand
TTTTCCAAAAACGGTTGTGCAGTCTCATTGACGTAGCAGACCCGCGGAGGAGATCACCAACCGAAACGACATTATTTTTTACCAGATACTTGGGTTTTTTCAGGATGAAGTATTCATATATAACTCTTAAAAGCCATAATAAATCATCAGCCGCGCAGCCCACCGACGAACAGCGATTGAAGGTGGATACACCGTCATGATCCTAAGCAGGTTAAAGTGCCGGCAATAAAACAGAAAACGCGGTCCCCTCGCCCAGCGTACTTGCAATTGCCAAGCGCCCACGATGGCGGTTTNNCTGCTTGAGGGTCGGGGTGGCGGGTTGACACCATCGGGGGATGATGTGCTTGCCGGCCTTCTTTTGTATGCGGCTTGGGCGCGCCCCGCATTCTTTGGAAACCACCAAAATGTAGAATGCGCCAAAACCACCGATCTCAGCCGGGCATTTTTAAAATGGGCTGTACGGGGAAAAAGCATAGCGCCGGTTCACAATATGATCACTGCATGCAAGCGGGTGGCGGGACCCGGTAGCGACGGTAATGACCAGATAAAGCATATAGAACTGAACACAGCCATAAGGGCTGTCAGTTCTGTCGGCCATTCTTCTGGCCGGGGTTTACTGGCTGGTTTAGGGCTTGCGACCCAGTGGTCCGTCTAATCAATGTCTCAACTGTGGTCTATGTGACGTTGCGCTTGTCCTGTTTCAGTTCCGGTCTCTTTCCAGCCATCACGATCCTAAGCAGATGAAAGTGCCGGTAATAAAACAGAAAATGTGGTCCCCTCGCAGGGCGTACTTGCAATCGCCAGGCGCCCACGATGGCGGTTTACGATATGCTTGACAATTGCCAGCCCCAAACCTGTGCCGCCAACCGCACGCGACCTGTGGCTATCAACCCGATAAAACCGTTCCGTAAGGCGCGGTATATGCAGCGGATCAATCCCGGGACCCGTGTCACAAACACAGACACATATGGCGGGTCCCCGCAGTGTTGCATCATGGTCAACCAACTGAATACCAACGGTAATCTTGCCATTGGCGCCCCCATATTTAATGGCGTTCTCCAGCAGGTTATTGAAAACCTGCCGCAGTTGATCTTCATCGCCTTGAATGAAATATTCGCTACTTTCATCGCCTAGAAGGGTCATATCGACCTTCTCTGACTTTGCTGAAGCGGCCATCGTAATAATGCAAGATTGCAACAGGCCATTAAGCTCGACCTGTTCAATCGGGCGCATGCGCTCATCACTCTCGACACGACTAAGTGACAACAGATCGTCCACCAAACGGTTCATCCGTGCAGCCTCTTTTGCCATAATACCCAAAAACCTCTTTCGGGCTGCGGCATCTTCGCGGGCCGGACCTTGCAGGGTTTCGATAAAGCCGCTGAGTGCGGTGAGTGGCGTGCGCAACTCATGGCTGACATTGGCGACAAAGTCGCGGCGCATTTGAGTGGCCTGCTCGACATCCGTTACATCACGAAAACAAACCAAAATTAGATTTTTTTTGGCAATTTTGACCCGCCGACAAGTCATATCATAGGTCACATCTTGATCACCTAGTGCCGCAGTATAGCGAGTTTTGGCCTCGGCCTGCCCGCCCAATGTGACCTCAATCGCTTTTAATACAGCGGGATGGCGTAACACCGAGATATAAGCCAGCCCGACCACATTGTTGCCAAACAATAATAGTGCCGCGCTGTTGGCGCATAGAATTCGATTCTCACCCGTAATCAACAAGCCGGGTAGTGGAACGGCTTCTAATAGCGAACTGAAGATCATTTCTTTTTGCATCACTGCGCCTTTATTCGTAATTTATCACTGCGGCGACACCTCGATTGCGCTATCCTGTTTGATTGGCTGTGTGAACCGCATCGGAAAATACCGACTGCAGAGTTTCAATCGCTTCCAGCCCGACGGAAATGCGGAAAAACCCTTCAGTGATACCCAGTGCAAGACGCGATTGCTCAGACAGGGCCCGGTGGGAAGAACTGGCAGGATGGGACAGGGTTGTGCCAACATCACCGAGCGTCGGGGCAAAAGCCAGCCCTTTGGCGGCCTGCACGAAGGTGTTGGCAGCGGCGCGACCGCCCTCAAGCTCAAAACTCACCATATTGCCGCCATTCGCCCCAAGGACGGTGTGCGCCAGATCATAATCAGGATGATCGGTTCGTTTGGGGTACAGCACTTGTTTGACCCCTGGCAAGTCGCCAAGCGTCTCGGCCAAAGCCTGCGCGTTTTGTTGCGCGCGTTCAAACCTGAGATCAAAGGTCAACAGGCCACGTTCGGCCAACCAGCAATCGAACGGGCTTGCGGTCAAGCCAGCTGTGACCGCAAAATCAAGCATTTTTTGACGCAGCTCGGGGGATTTGGCCGCGACATATCCCAATGTCACATCCGAATGTCCTGCAAGCAGCTTTGTCACGGAATGAATGACAATATCGGCGCCGGCCAAAAGTGGCTGCACCGCGCGGGGGGTCGTGAAGGTATTGTCCACCGCTAGCAAAATGCCGCGTTCGTTGGCCAAACTCACCAAGCCGTGCAAATCTGCCACGCGTAGCGTCGGGTTCGACACCACCTCGATCATGATCAATTTGGTTTCGGGACGCAGCGCCGCGCGCATGGCATCCACAGATCCCGCATCGGCAAAACTTGTCGTGACCCCCAATCGCGGCAAATCTTTCTGCAGCATGCGCAAAGACCGACCATAGAGTTGATCCCCCCCCAGCACATGATCACCGTGGCCCATCAATCCCATCAGCACCGCCGAAACGGCCGCCATACCCGATCCTGTCACAAACCCGCCTTGCGCTGACTCCATTCGGTCCAGAAGACCCGCCAAGACGTCGGCGTTGGGATGTCCTTCGCGGGCATAGGTATAGCCCGAAAGGTCCCCATCGTATTGTTCATCAAGCTCGTCGGGGGAGCGTGAGGCATAAACCACCGAAGGTGACAAAGGCGTCACCACCGGCGATGACACGCTGTCAGGCAACGCCAAAGGCCGCATCAGGCTGGAGGTATCGCGCCGCGTCATGGTCTGTCGACCCCGCTTAGTCCCGTTTTGAAACGGAGCATATTTTCCTGATAATGCAGCGCACTTGACCGCAACCCCATAATCGCTTGATCATCGACTTCGCGGACCACCTTTCCCGGAGCCCCCATCACCAGGCTGCCATCAGGAATAATTTTATTTTCGGTAATCAATGCGCCGGCGCCGATAATACAGTTTTTGCCAATTTTGACGCCATTGAGCACAATTGCCCCCATGCCGATAAGGGTATTTTCGCCAATCGTACAACCGTGCAACATCGATTTATGGCCGATGGTACACCCCGCCCCCACCGTGAGCGGAAAGCCCATATCGGTATGCAGGACGCAGTGCTCTTGCAGATTACTGCCCTCGTTGATCCAAATCACCTCATTGTCGCCGCGCAGCGTACAGCCAAACCAAACGGAGGATCCGCTTTCGATCACCACTTTGCCGATAACATTGGCGTCAGGCGCAATCCAAGTGTCGGTTGCGATGTCGGGACGATGCCCATCTAAAGCGTAGATTGTCATTTGCGTTCCTCAAATTCAGCGTTCAAGCGGCGGACGGTCTCTACAATGTCTGGCTGTTGTGACAACCTCAACCGCTCAGCGCCAATGATTGTGCGCAGCTGCTGTTCGGTGCGGTCGAGATCTTGATTGATAAGGACATAATCATATTCGGGCCAGTGACTGATTTCATCGCGGCTTTTGGCCATCCGACCGTTGATAATCTCTTGGCTGTCTTGACCACGCGATTGCAAGCGCCGCTCTAACTCTGGGATCGAGGGTGGCAGAATGAAAATCGACAACGCATGTTTGCCCAATTGTGAATTGCGCAACTGTTGTCCACCCTGCCAGTCGACGTCAAATAAAACATCCTGACCAGTGTCGATCGCCCGAGATACTGGCGCTTTCGGACTGCCGTAACGATTGCCAAACACTTCGGCATGTTCCAGCATATCGTTGCTGGCCACCAATGCTTGAAACTC
>DDEJ01000124.1:40926-43839 GCA_002336405.1 Rhodobacteraceae bacterium UBA1957 | reverse complement strand
GCGCGGGTGGTCGCCGAGACCGAGAATTGTATCGCAGCATCCCAAGCACGCAATCGCTTGGCCAGCGAAGATTTACCGGCCCCCGACGGCGAGGATAAAATGATCAGTAGACCGCGCCGCTGGTTCATCTGTGGCCCCTATTCAACATTCTGCACCTGTTCGCGCATTTGATCGATTATAGTTTTAAGCTCTAACCCTACGCGGGTCAGTTCAACCGAATGAGATTTAGAGCAAAGTGTATTGGCTTCGCGATTGAACTCTTGCGTCAGAAAATCAAGTTTTCGGCCGACCGGTCCGGATTGTTGTAATAGACCACGCGCCGCAGTGACATGTGCGCCCAGCCGGTCGATTTCTTCGGTGATATCTGATTTCACCACCAAGGTGGCAATTTCCTGTGCCAGACGCTGTTCATCCAAGTCCCGCCCACCAAGAGCTTTCTCGATATTTTGTTGCAACGTCACAGCCATCTGCGCTTTTTGTGCCTGAGCGCGATCGGCGGCCACGTCTGTCAAATCTGCGATCGCATCAACCTGCCTGGTAATAATTTCAGACAGGGCCCGGCCCTCAGACGCCCGCATCAACATCAACGAGCTGAGCACTGGGGTGAGAGATGACAACAAAGCGCCGCTTAATGCCTCCGTGTCAGACGGCTCGGGCGCGCTTTCGAGCACCCCCCTTAGGGCAAGTATATCGCACGCATTTGACGGTGAAAGTGCAAGCCCAATATCCATCGCTTGTGTCTCAATATCGCCCATTGCGGCAAGTACTTTGGTCAGATGTGATCGGTTTAAAACAACAGCGCCGGCGGTCTCTTCGCGGGTGACACGTAACGTCAGCGACACTGCCCCCCGCGACACCTGTGGCGTGATCAGGGCGCGCACCTGTGCCTCGAGCCCCTCTATCCAATCTGGCACGCGCAACCGCAGGTCACGCCCTTTGGCATTGACGCTGCGCAGGTCCCAGATCCAGACGAATGTGTCTTGGCTGCCAGAGGCCGAGGCAAAGCCTGTCATCGATTGTATCACAAACTGCTCCCGAATTATGCAAGCGCAGATAAGCCACATTACCAACGCGAGGCAAGAGAAACCCACGACTTTCTTAGCACTGTACTTTTTTAACCTAGATTAACCACTTACCAAAGAAAATCTGAAATCGATGTTTCTGTATGTAATATTAACAAAATATTAAGTTAGGTTAAGCCTATGTGAAGAAACTTTAGCGTGGATTTTATGGATAAAATGAACATGGATAAATACGGTCGTCACACAATAAATCTTGCAAGCAGCGATCGGGCTAATATTGTGTCATTTGACAACTACAAGCGCGGGGGCGATAACGAAACACTGAGAGAAATCGAACGCTATTGGCTGCAGCTAAGGGGCAGTTTTTTGCTTCCACATAGCGGTGACTTGCAAGCCAAAGATTTAAAGCCCTACCTCTCTAATATCTTTATTGCAGACAAAATTGCACCGGGGCTGGTTCAAATTAAAACAGCGGGAACCGGGATCGCCGCATGCTTCGGCATGGACCCAAGAGGGTTGCCCCTTAGCGCTTTATTCCGAGCACAAGCGCGGGGATCACTTGCCGTCGCCGTACATGCAACCTTGGACACCCCCGAGGTCACCAGATTGACACTGCATGCTGTCACCACCCCCCTAATGCCGGCGATAGCAGCTAAAATGTTGTTACTACCGCTGCTGGATGATCAGCCTGAACCCAATCGTATTTTCGGAGTTTTAACGTGCAGTTCTGGCAAGTCCAATGATCGTCCTCGGTTTGAAATTACCGAAACACAAAGCTATCCTTTGGATATTACACTGGAAACGCCGCCTGTCCGCGAACGTGTTACCGTAAATACCAGCCGGCACCAAAGTGCGTTAGGATTGCGCAATGACGATCGAGCACAGGAAAAACCATCCATTGAGGGAAATATTATTGATTTTCAGACACCCTGCGACAGCTCGTGAAACAATAAATTTCAAATATACAGGCGCTTGTTGTTGTACAATTTATAGAGCGTTTAAACAATATACGATCATGAAATATAAACCGCTGTGCTGTAAAACTTGCCCACCGCAGCTGCAGATCTTTTTGACCACCAGCCCGACCGGAACGTTCAACCTTAAAAAAGCACAATCAAATTAAAACTGGCCCAATTGAACAGGCCAGAAATATACGCCGCGAAGAGGTGCCTTTCGTCAATGGGCATCCTCCCCGCTTCTCCCACATCCAAGGAGAGTGAGGCGCAGTCTTTTAGCCCGTTTTGGCGGCTGTTTGCACCCGCCTTTGGGTCAATTCTTCGGCAACCAAAAACGCCAGTTCCAGTGACTGGCTTGCATTTAGTCTTGGATCACAGGCGGTATGATAGCGATCTGAGAGATCTTCGTCGCTGACTGCCCGAACACCGCCCGTACATTCGGTTACATCCTGTCCAGTCATTTCGAAATGCACGCCACCCGGCACAGTACCTTCGGCATTGTGGATCGCAAAGAATTCGCGCACTTCCCGCAAAACGCTTTCAAAGGGGCGGGTTTTATAGCCGCTCGAGGATTTAATGGTATTGCCGTGCATCGCGTCACAGGTCCACAGGACATTTGCCCCTTCTTGCTGAACTGCCTTGATCAGTCGCGGCAGATGATCACCAACTTTTCCAGCACCAAACCGCGCAATCAAGGTCAGACGTCCGGCTTCATTCTCTGGGTTAAGCTTGGCCATCAGAACCTTAAGGTCTTCGGCTGTTGTGGTCGGCCCACATTTCAGACCAATCGGGTTTTGCACTCCGCGACAAAACTCTACATGTGCCCCGTCCGGTTGCCGGGTGCGGTCGCCAATCCAGATCATATGACCCGAGCCAGCGAGCCATTTGCCAGATGTCGAATCAAGCCGCGTCAACGCCTCTTCGTATTCCAACAA
>DDEJ01000124.1:38691-40565 GCA_002336405.1 Rhodobacteraceae bacterium UBA1957 | reverse complement strand
AAATCGACTGTTTGCAAGCTGGGTGCTCGCTCACTGTCTAGGCCTGCGGCGGTCATGAAATCCAGAGCGTCGCTGATTGAACGCGCCATATCTCTGTATTCTTTGGCTTGATCACTTTCGGTAAAGCCCAAAGTCCAGCTGTGCACTTGATGCACATCGGCATAGCCACCAGTTGAAAACGCCCGCAGCAGGTTCAACGTTGCTGCGGCCTGCGTATAGGCCTGCAGCATCTTTGATGGGTTGGGCCTCCGCGCCTCAGGCGCAAACGCCAACTCGTTAATTATATCACCACGGTAACTGGGCAGTTCCATACCACCCACCACTTCGGTCGGGGCAGATCTGGGTTTGGCAAATTGCCCAGCCATCCGCCCAACTTTGACAACTGGCACCTTGGCTCCGTATGTCAAAACCATCGCCATCTGCAGCATGACTTTAAACGTGTCGCGGATTAAGTCGGCGCTAAACTGCTCAAAGCTTTCCGCACAATCGCCACCTTGCAGCAAGAACGCTTCACCTCGGGATGCCGCCCCAAGAGCTGCTTTGAGGCGGCGTGCCTCTCCGGCAAAAACCAGCGGTGGATATTGTCCGAGCTGTGCCTCCACAGACTGCAAAGAGGACGCGTCCGTATACTCCGGCATTTGCACTCTGGGTTTACTCCGCCAGTTGTTTTTTTGCCAGTCATTCATGTGTTTTCTCCGCAGTTGGTAGATCTTCTGAGATGCTTATAACGGCGTCTGTTTAAAGTGACCATATAGTAATTCAACACGCCCTATTGACCTAACCCTACAGTTTGGTTCAATGGGGGAAAGAGCGTGCGTTTTTTACGAGCGAAATACCCACTTAAAATAAAGGCAGGATCGAGATGCAGTCTCAACTCCAGAGTGTCGCAATTGTGCCCCACGCAACAAAGCCTCGAAAATTTGTTTTCGTGTTGCTGCCTAAGTTCACGCTACTCTCCTTTGCGTCCGCGCTGGAGTGTCTTAGAATTTCCAACAGAATGTCCAATCAAATCCTGTATGAGTGGGAAATAATTAGCGAAAATGGCACTTCGATCATCTGTTCTGCGGGTATTGAATTTTCGGTTGATCACGATTTGAACGAGCTGAATCGCGATGATACGATCATGCTTTGTGGCGGCGAAAATATTCGCGCAGCAACTACCAAGCGCCTGCTGAGCTGGCTGCGCCGTGAATCTCGACGCGGGCTTGCCATCGCGGGTTTATGCACAGGGGCCTTCCCTCTGGCCAAAGCCGGGCTTTTAGAGGGAAAACGCGCCACCATCCACTGGGAAAACCAAGACAGTTTCACGGAAGAGTTTGAGAACGTTGAACTCACCAAATCGGTGTTTATCATCGAAGGTAACCGCATGACCACCGCCGGCGGAACATCGTCAATCGATTTGATGTTGAAGTTGATCGCAAACGACCATGGTGAAGACCTTGCCAATGCAGTGGCTGACCAACAAATTTATTCGTCAATTCGCACAACTCAGGACGTACAACGCCTTTCAGTTCCAACCCGTTTAGGGGTGCGTCATCCTAAGCTTGGTCAAGTTATTCAGATGATGGAGCGCAACATAGAAGAGCCGATCAGCCCTTCGATACTGGCAAAACACGTGGCGATGTCCACGCGCCAGCTTGAGCGGTTGTTCCGACGATATCTCAGCCGCAGCCCAAAGCGGTATTACATGGAATTGAGATTGCAAAAAGCTCGCAATCTTCTGATGCAGACCGATATGAGCGTGATCAATGTGGCACTGGCCTGCGGGTTTGCCTCTCCGTCACATTTCTCGAAATGTTATCGCGCCCATTACGCGACAACACCTTACCGTGAACGCGGCAGCCAATCGACCAAACCATAAGACGTCAGTTGCC
>DDEJ01000124.1:35779-38302 GCA_002336405.1 Rhodobacteraceae bacterium UBA1957 | reverse complement strand
CATGTTTCACAGTCATGAAAAAATTGATTTAATCAAAAAACCCCGACATTCGCTGTGAACAGGCGATAACCCCCAATTTTGCTTTTTCGCGAGTGCTTGTTAATATTTCTTTCATTTTGCATGCATGCTGATTAAATATGCATCTGAACACTGGGTTCAACTAATGGAGATTTAAAATGAAAAAGCTGATGACAGCAACAGCGGCCGCAGCGCTGCTGGCGGGCTCTGCGTTTGCAGGCAGCCACAACGAAGTGAAAATCGGGGTGATCCTTGGCTTTACGGGCCCGTTGGAAACGATCACACCTGCGATGGGCGCCGGCGCAGAACTGGCGATGAAGGAAGTAACTGATTCTGGCAAACTGTTGGGCGGCGCAACCGTGACTTCGGTTCGGGCTGACTCGACATGTATCGACGCCGCAGCGGCAACAGCCGCAGCCGAGCGTTTGGTCACATCCGATAAAGTCAACGCCATTATGGGTGCCGATTGTTCCGGTGTGACCGGCGCAATTTTGCAAAACGTAGCGCGTCCAAACGGCGTTGTGATGATTTCGCCATCTGCAACGTCTCCGGCTTTGTCGACTGCAGAAGACGATGGCCTGTTCTTCCGCACCTCTCCCTCTGATGCGCGTCAAGGTGTCGTGATGACAAACATCATCATGGACCGCGGTTTTAAAACTGTCGCTCTGACCTATACCAACAACGACTACGGCAAGGGATTGGCCGACAGTTTCGCAGCCGCATTCGAAGCGGCCGGCGGCACTGTGACGATCAACGCGGCCCATGACGAAGACAAAGCGGATTACTCTGCTGAAGTTGGCGCTCTGGCCTCAGCCGGTGGTGATCTTCTGGTTGTTGCGGGCTACGAATCTGGCGGTGGCAAGCAGATTATTCAAGCCTCGCTTGACACTGGCGCGTTTGACACATTTGTTCTGCCAGACGGCATGGTCGGACAGGCAATTGTTGATGCAATCGGTCCAGACCTGAACGGCTCGTTTGGTCAGTACCCCGGGTCGGAAAACAAAGGCGCAGACGTCTTTGGTGAACTGGCTTCTGCTGCGGGCTTTGAAGGGTCTTCGGCATTCGCGGGCGAAAGCTATGATGCGGCAGCTTTAATCATGCTGGCGATGCAAGCCGGTGGATCAAGCGCGTCAGCTGACATCATGCAACATGTGATGAATGTGGCCAACGCGCCAGGCGTACAAATCATGCCGGGCCAATTGGGTCAGGCGCTTGTTTTGTTAGAAGCCGGCTATGACGTCGACTATGTGGGTGCGACCGCAGTTGAATTGATCGGACCGGGTGAGTCTGCCGGCAACTACCGCGAGATTGAAATCCAGAACGCCAAAGTTGAAACGGTTGGATATCGTTAATCAAACCGACTTTGAATTCAAACAGCCCGGTTCGCCGGGCTGTTTGTCTATTGGGTGGCAGAGCAACCCCTGCCCTCATCCCTGCCTCGAAAGAACAAAATCGTGATTGAAGTCGAAAATCTGCATAAGCATTTCGGCGGTTTTCACGCTGTTGATGGTGCCAGCCTAAAGATCGCCAAAGGGTCGATCACCGGGCTTATCGGCCCCAATGGCGCCGGGAAAACCACGCTGTTTAACGTCATTGCCGGGGTTCATAAAGCCACATCGGGACGCGTCTTGATGGACGGGCGTGACATCACGGGTCTTGCGCCGCATGAGCTGTTTCACCAAGGTCTGCTCCGGACCTTTCAGATCGCCCATGAATTCACGTCCATGAGTGTGCGCGAAAACCTGATGATGGTCCCACCGCAACAATCGGGTGAGACGCTTTGGAACACTTGGTTCGGCCGTAAACGCATCGCAAATGAAGAACGCGCCCTGCAGGCCAAAGCCGATGAAGTCATCGAGTTTTTAACCATATCACATCTCAAACAAGAAAAAGCCGGCAATCTGTCAGGCGGGCAAAAAAAGCTCTTGGAGCTTGGGCGCACTATGATGGTTGATGCCAAAATCGTATTTCTGGACGAAGTCGGTGCCGGCGTGAACCGCACCCTTCTTGGCACGATCAGCGACGCCATTCTGCGCCTAAACCAAGAGCGCAATTACACCTTTGTGGTGATTGAGCACGACATGGATTTTATCGGCAAGCTCTGCGACCCGGTGATCTGCATGGCCGAAGGAAAAGTATTGGCCGAGGGCACATTGGCTGAGATTAAGGCCAATGAGCGGGTGATAGAGGCCTATCTTGGCACCGGTTTGAAAAATAAGGCGGTGGCACAATGACCGACGAGCCGTTTCTAATCGGGGACGCTATGACTGGTGGCTATGGCAGCGGCCCCGATATTCTGCACGGATGCACAATTTCAGTGGAAAAAGGCCAGATCGCGGTGATCGTTGGGCCCAATGGTGCCGGAAAATCAACCGCGATGAAGGCGGTTTTTGGCATGCTGAACCTCAACGGTGGTGCGGTGCGACTGAACGGTGTGGATATAACAGCCCTTTCACCGCAAGACCGGGTCAAACACGGCATGGGTTTCGTACCCCAGACAAGCAA
>DDEJ01000124.1:31128-35386 GCA_002336405.1 Rhodobacteraceae bacterium UBA1957 | reverse complement strand
GATGATTTTCGCGAGACCATGGAGCAGGTTTATAGCCTGTTTCCGGTCTTGCATGAAAAACGCAATCAAGCTGCGGGCGAATTATCGGGCGGCCAACGCCAGCAGGTTGCGGTGGGGCGGGCGTTGATGACGCGGCCCAAAGTGCTGATGCTGGATGAGCCAACTGCCGGGGTGTCACCAATTGTGATGGATGAATTATTCGACCGCATTATTGAAGTGGCGCAATCCGGCATTCCAATTTTGATGGTTGAACAAAACGCCCGTCAAGCGCTTGAGATCGCCGATAAGGGCTATGTCTTGGTGCAGGGACGCAACGCTTTCTCCGGAACTGGCAAAGACCTGCTGAACGATCCTGAAGTCCGCAAATCATTCCTGGGAGGCTGAGCATGACCCGGCACATCTGGTCACTGAACAAAGCCGCTGTTTTGGCCATGGCGTCGCGCACGCTGGCGATTGGCTTCTTCTTTGAGGCGCTGCGGCGCGGAGCGTACTGATGGATTTTCTGAATGCGATTGTGGCCTTGTGCAATTACGTCATTGTTCCCGGCGTGACCTATGGCAGTCAACTGGCGCTTGGCGCTTTGGGCGTGACGCTAATTTACAGCATTTTGAGGTTTTCCAATTTTGCCCATGGCGACACCATGGCCTTTGGCGCAACAGTGACCATATTAGTCACATGGTTTTTTCAGGCAAACGGTATTGGTCTGGGGCCCTTGCCCACCGCCCTGCTGGCGCTGCCATTTGGTATTTTGGGCTGCATTGCGCTGGTGTTGCTTACCGATCGCATGGTCTATCGATTTTACCGAGCTCAGAAAGCCAAGCCTGTTATTTTAGTGATCGTGTCAATGGGGGTGATGTTCATTATGAACGGTTTGGTCCGGTTTATTCTGGGACCGGGAAATCGTACCATAACGGATGGTGAACGATTTATTATCTCAGCACGCGAATTCAAAGCCATGACCGGCCTGCGCGAAGGCCTGGCGTTAAAAACCACGCAAGGCATTACGGTTATCACGGCTGTTGTTGTGGTGGTGGCGCTGTTTTGGTTTCTCAACAAGACGCGCACCGGGAAATCCATGCGCGCCTATTCAGACAACGAAGATTTGGCCCTTTTATCGGGCATAAATCCGGAACGCGTCGTGATGGTGACATGGCTGATCGTCGCCAGCTTGGCAACGGTGGCGGGCGTGCTCTACGGTCTGGATAAGTCTTTCAAACCCTTTACTTATATGTTGTTGCTTTTGCCGATTTTCGCCTCGGCTATTGTTGGCGGCTTGGGCAGTCCAGTGGGCGCTATTGCCGGCGGATTTCTGATCGCCTTTTCCGAAGTGACCATCACATATGCTTGGAAAAAGGTGCTGGTCTATGCCCTGCCCAAACCTTTGGAACCGACGGGTTTGGTGCAATTGCTCAGCACCGATTATAAATACGCAGTGAGTTTTTCCTTGCTTGTTTTGGTTCTCTTGTTCCGTCCCACAGGCCTTTTCAGAGGGAAATCCGTATGAAAGATAGCACCAGGACCTATGGCCTGTTTGGCCTTGTTGTTGTTTTGATCTTGGCAACGGGGTTTTTGCAAAGTTGGAATTCGGCGCTTTTGATCCTTAATATGGGCTTAATTAGCGCGATCATGGCGCTGGGGGTTAACCTGCAATGGGGTTTTGCAGGCCTGTTTAACGTAGGGATCATGGGGTTTGCAGCGCTCGGTGGATTGGCCACGGTGTTAATTTCCATGCCCCCCGTACCCGAGGCATGGACGGCGGGTGGCCCACGTGTGTTGCTGGGGATCGTGATCGGGGCCTCTACGTTAAGCGCCGCAATTTGGGGATATAAAAGGCTGCCCGCAGGCCCAACCCGTCCACTTGGTCTGATGTTGTTTTTGGTGATTGGGTTTTTTATTTTCCGCTGGGTGTTTGATCCGGGTGTCAAGGCCGTTGAGGCGATCAACCCCGCCGGAACAGGCTATCTTGGTGGCCTTGGGTTGCCTGTGCTATTTGCCTGGCCGCTAGGTGGGTTATTGGCCGCTGGTGCGGCTTGGGTGATTGGTAAAACCGCGCTGGGACTGCGCTCGGATTATCTGGCGATTGCCACTCTGGGGATCGCTGAAATTATTGTTGCTATGATGAAGAACGAAGATTGGCTCGCGCGCGGTGTAAAGAATGTCACCGGCATACCGCGGCCAGTGCCCTATGAGGTTACGCTGCAAAATAATGTAAGCTTTACTAATTCAGCGCAAAGCCTTGGTCTTGATCCGGTGGTTGCCTCGTCGCTTTATGTCAAACTCAGCTATTCGATTTTATTTTCGGTGGTCCTGCTGGTCTTATTGTGGCTGGCACAACGGGCCTTGAAAAGCCCCTGGGGTCGTATGATGCGCGCTATCCGCGATAACGAAGTCGCGGCCGAAGCGATGGGCAAAAACGTCACCGCACGCCATTTACAGGTGTTCATTCTGGGTTCGGCAATATGTGGTATTGCCGGAGCGATGATGACCACGCTTGACGGGCAATTGACCCCCGGCAGCTATCAACCGATCCGTTATACATTTTTGATCTGGGTTATGGTGATTGTCGGGGGCTCGGGCAACAATCTTGGGGCTGTGTTGGGTGGGTTTGTGATCTGGTTTTTCTGGGTACAGGTCGAACCCATCGGTCAATTATTAATGACAGTGGCCACGATGGGGTTGGATGACAGCAACCCATTGAAACTGCACCTTTTAGACAGCGTTGCCCATATGCGTTTGCTAACCATGGGGTTGATCTTGCTGCTGGTCTTAAGGTTCAGTCCGCGCGGTTTACTGCCTGAAAAGTGACAGTATTTGCGGCTGGTTGATTTTTGTTGCGAATATATACAAAAAATTAACCTCTGAAATGTAGCTTGAAACAGAACAGAGCACGAGTGGTTGCTTTGTTTTATTTTCCTCCCAGTTGAACTGGCTGCACCCTTATGGTGCAGCCTTTTTTGTATGTATGTCTCACAATTTCTTGTTGACCACTCTGATCTAAATACGTAGCATGTTAGATATAATAGTCGGCAAGTTCGACAGGGAGAATGGAAGAAAGAGCCTTTTGGCTCTTTTTTCTTTTCTGGGATACAGGACATGGTCTAATCGAAAAATTTCGCTTACCACCAAAGCAAACTTACAGTGTTGGTCCTGATAAAAGTATAAATAAGCCAAAAGGTAAACGCCACATGCCTAAAATGTTCGTCGCCGTCACTATAGCATGTTCTTTATTTGCAGGGGCTCACCTGGCTGCCCAAACGGGTGCTCCCACCGCGCCAAATCCACCAGAGCTGGCTATGGGCACAACAGAGGGCGAACCGCAAATGGGTCAACCCTACACCGCTGAAAAAGTCGGCAGCTGGGAACGGCGCTGCATGCGCACCAATCAGGACCAAGCACAAGATCCCTGTCAACTTTATCAATTATTGGAGGATGATCTTGGCAATGCTGTGTCGGAAATTACCTTGTTTAAACTTGATACCGGCGGACAAGCCGTGGCCGGTGCAACCATTATTGTCCCACTGGAAACTCTGTTGACCGAACAACTGAAACTGCGGGTCGATGAAGGCCCCGCCCGAATTTACCCTTTTTCTTTCTGCACGTCGGTTGGCTGTATTGCGCGTATCGGTCTGACCAACGACGATATCGATAGCTTAAAACGCGGTTCCGCGGCCCGCCTGTCTTTGGTGCCGGTTGCAGCGCCAGACCAGCTGGTAATTTTAAAAATGCCACTTGACGGCTTCAGTGTGAGTTATTCAAAAATCAGCCCACTCGAGGATTAAACCGTGCTATACCTCGACGCGGTTCGCCGTACCATATAATCACTCTGGCCATTTTACACTCCAAGCCCGGATAACGTGGCCTGCGCAGCCCTAATGCCAGGGTTCGTGCCGCCTTGACCCAATTTTGTCATCGTGCTCTGCATAGCATTGTGCTGAGCTTCGGGATGCGAGAGCAATGCAGCCAGCGCCGGGACGATTTTATCCGGCCGGCAATTGGCACCTATAAACTCTGGTACCACGCGGGTTTCCGAAACTAGATTGACCAACGTGACGGTATCAACCCGCAACATTCGACCAATGATTTGTCGCGACAGCCACGCCATGTCATAGGCAATCACCATCGGGGTTGCAGCAGCAGCCAGCTCAAGCGAAACCGTACCAGAGGCCGCCAAAGCCACATCAGCGGCGGCAAAGGCCGCGCGTTTGTCACTATGCCCAGAATGGAGTGCCTGCGCTGCCTGTGTCTGCGTCTGTGTCTG
>DDEJ01000124.1:19220-30788 GCA_002336405.1 Rhodobacteraceae bacterium UBA1957 | reverse complement strand
GTCTGTGGAGCCAGAACGATCGGCTGGCCGGGCCAACCCGCCACGGCTGACTGCACTTGCCCCGCAACTGCAGACACGGTCGGTACAACCACCCGAAGCGCTGGGTGCTGTTGTACAAGCGCCGTGACTGTGGCCCCAAAGACGGGCAGTAATCGCAGCACCTCGGAACGACGCGATCCAGGCAGAACCAATAATAATGGTGCCCCATCAATGTCATGCGCTTTGCGGAAGGCCGCGACTTCGCATGGTGTTGCTTGAGGGTCGGTCACAACAGGGTGCCCAACAAATTCGCATTGCATGCCAGCGGCGCGCATATAGGGCGGCTCAAATGGAAAAAGTGCCAGCACCTGATCAATGTAGGGGGCCATTTTAGCCGCCCGTTTTGGTCGCCAAGCCCAGACTGTTGGCGCAACATAATGCACTGTGCGAATAGAGCTGCGTGCCTTGACTTGTCGGGCCACCCGCAGATTAAATTCGGGCAAATCAATCGTGATCAAAACGTCGGGTTGAAACTGCAAAACGGCTTCAACAGTTTGTTGAATATAGCGCTTAAGTGCTTGATACTGGGATAATATTTCACCGATCCCCATGATGCTGATCTGGTCCATTGGAAACAAACTTGCCAGCCCCTGCCCGATCATCCCGGCACCGCCCACGCCGGCAAACTGAACCTTGTCACCAGCAAGATGTTGCAGCCCTTTCATCATTTCAGTGCCCAATTTGTCGCCCGAAGCCTCACCCGCGATGATAAACACCTTCACCTCAAATCTCCCGGGCTACAAAAAATAATCCAAACTCAGACACCAGTGCCCGCGTCTGATCTGGCTCTAATACCAGCACGCGCCCGGCGGCAATCGCCAGACCAGCCAAACCTGCCACCTGCACCGCCCTTATAGTATCGGGCCCGATTGCAGGCATATCCACCCGCAGGTCTTGACCTGTTTTCGGGGCTTTAACCAAAACGCCGCGGTGCCCACGGCGCAGATGTGGGGGTGTTTGTGCAACAAAACCAAGTAGCGCATCCGTACCCTGCAGTGTTTCCACCCCCAGGCATAGGCCGTTTTCAAACACACTGCTTTGGCCGATGTCGGCTTCTGAAAGCAACCCCAGCAAAGCCAGCCCCCTGTCTATATCTTCAAGATGCTCTGGCAGGGGGGCCACTTGCGATACTATCCCTGCAGTTGCGGTCAACTCAGGCAAGAGCTCATGGGCACCACACACCGTAAACCCTTGTGTTTCGAACATTTTAATCACAAACCGTAGCAGACCATCATCACCAAGTTTAAATGCGGCGACAAGCTGTGGGGCAATCTGGAGCATAAATGCATCAAAGTTTTCTGGGTTCAGCGCCGGCCGGTGCATTGAGCCTGCCAAAACCACCCGGCGGATACCGCGCTCTTTCAGCGTCGTGAACAAGCTCCCAAGCCGATCAAAGCTATGGTCTTCGGTTCGGCCTGTCAGGCTGTGAGCGATGCCGGTAAAGGTAATGCAAAGCGCGTCTGGATAGGCATTCGCCAAATCCGGTGGCAAAGCCCCTGCGCCGCTTAAAATGGCAAGATCTGACGGCATGGGTCAGCTCGGCGTCAAAAAGGATCGGTCACTATGACCCAAAACAAAATCTACAATATCCTGAACATAGACCGAAGTGGTTTCTTCCCCAAGTTTTTTGGTCCGCTCCAAAAATGTTCCATCGCCTTGCGCCAACATTTGAAACGCCGCGCGCAAAGCCGTAATATCAGCCCGCTCTACCCCCTTGCGTTTCAAACCAACTAAATTCAAGCCGTCCAACGCGCCGCGGGGTCCCTGTACAAGGCCATATGGGATGACATCATTTGTAACCATTGTTACCGCACCAACAATCGCACCACGGCCTATACGGACAAATTGATGAATGCCTGAAAGGCCACCAATGATGACATCATCCTCGATGATGCAGTGACCGGCCAATGCGGCGCTGTTCACCACGATCACCCGATCGCCGATCTGGGCATCATGGGCAACATGGCAGCCAGCCATAAACAGCCCGTCATCCCCAATCTTGGTCACACCGCCACCACCATCGGTACCAGTGTTCATTGTCACATGTTCCCGGATTCGATTGCGTTCACCGATCACAAGGCGCGTTTTTTCACCATTAAACTTGAGGTCTTGCGGAATTTCACCAATTACCGAAAAGGGGAAAATCGTCGTGTCTTGCCCAACCGTTGTCTGCCCCGAGACGACGACATGACTTTTCAATTCAACGCCGGCATTCAAAACCACATCTGGGCCAATATGACAAAACGGCCCAATCTTGCAATCGGGGTGAATCTCAGCACCCATTTCAATCACCGCGCTTGGATGGATCTTGACAGTCTCGGCTTCTGCGCGGTTCATGTCAGACATCAGCCGGTTCCTGAGGCAGATCCATCATTGCGGTAAACTCTGCCTCGGCGGCCATTTCCCCTTCGACAGTGGCGACACCCCCAAATTTCCAAACCTTACCGCCGGGTTTGCCGCGTAATGTTGTCATCCGCATTTCCAAAACGTCCCCGGGAATAACCTTGCGCCGGAATTTACATTTATCAATCGCCATAAAATAGATCAGCATGTTTTTATCAGCCAGATCCAGGGCTGTTCCAACCATAACGCCTGCGGTCTGCGCCATTGCCTCAACAATAGTGACGCCGGGCATAATGGGCGCACCCGGGAAATGACCTTGGAAATGCGGCTCATTCATCGAGACATTTTTGATCCCAGTTGCGGATTTATATCCGTCAATTTCAAGCACTTTATCCACAAGCAGGAACGGATAACGATGTGGCAATATCCGTTGGATAAGCTGAATATCCGCACTCAAAATGGGTGAAGTCATACTGGGGTCCTATCCTTGTTCTTTCTAACGAGTATCTATCAAGCCCTTGAAAGCGGGACAAGCTTACTCTTTATCTGCCTCGAAACTCGTCTTCCCATCCCCCAGAAACGCATCAATCCGTTCGATGGCCTCATCGGTAAGGTTGATCGCGTCGTTCCAGATAAAGGCATAGCGCTGTTCGATGATTACATCTGCACCGGTGTCACGCATCAATGTTTCAAAAACCGGGCCGGTTGCCGCCATTAATGTCATCTGATCCTTACGGCGCTGCTCCATGCGCGTTTGATTTTTTGCTTGTTGTTGATTTGAAATAAATTGGACTTTTTCGTCAAAATTCACTGCCAAAACTCTGAATTCATCCGCGTCCATCGAACTGCGCTGTTCGGTCAGACGTGCTTCTTCCAACTCTAATTCTTGCAGAAGGCGTTTGTTATCAGCAATCTGTAATTGCTCCATCAGCCGCATTTCTGCCATAAGTCGCTGGCCGTAGAGAGTTTCACTCAGCACACGTTGTTTATCGATTATTATCACTGAGGTTGAGGGCAAGTTGGCTGTCTGCGCCGAAACATACCCCACAGTTGTGACCAAAAAAACAATCCAAATGATCAGGATGCGAAATGTGGTCATGGGATCCTCAGAAGATTGACGAAATGGTGAGTTCAAAGCTTTCGGTTTTATCGTTGGTCTCAGATTGCAACACATCCATAAAATTAAACCTCAGTGGCCCAATGACAGTTTTCCAAAATAACGAAAAGCCGACCGTGTGACGAAGCTTGAACTTTTCAGATACCACTAACCCGTTAGTAGTTTCCAATCCCCACAGAGAACCTACGTCGTAGAATACACCCCCTGTGAGCCCGTACTCGTTTGGTATTCCCAAGGGAAATTGGCCTTCAAAGCGGGCAACCGCATAATTTGTGCCGCCGAGAGCGTCATCGTAAGAGCCTGACTTTACTTCGCGTGGCCCTACGCCATTTGCGTCAAACCCACGCAACATATCGGATCCAAGCGAGAAGCGATCGTTAACCCGACTGCTGCCCTTCATAAACGACATTGTGCCGCCTTCAAGGGTGGCAGAAAGCGTAACTTCTTCTGCCATAACCTTTGTTTGCCCGGTAGTTTTAAAACTTGTTTTGACAAAGGTATTATCACCACCAAACCCACCAATTTCCTGCCCGAGTTGAAACAGAATTCCTGAATTGGTGCTTAGACCCTTTCGACGGCTGTCATAGGTATATCTATACCCGATCGAGCTGTTCAACACATCGCCCTTTTTAATTTCATCTTTGATGATGCCGCTGACCGCAGTGCTGGCTGTCAAACCCGAGGCGACTTTGGACGTGGAGATGCTGTAGCTCAGGTTCAAGGCGCTATAGTCGGTTAGCGGAAATCCAACCGAGGGCGAAAAAGAAGTCGCGCTTGAGTTGAAAGATACATTATCATAGGTATAAGAAACGTAACCCAACTCTAGCCCGGCTGACAAATTGCGGCCTAAAAAAGCGGGGTCACGAAAACTAAATTCAAGTTTTTTATTGGTTTGTGCAGTGGAGACGGCGACACCAATTGCTTGGCCTCTACCCAGAAAATTAGCCTCTTCAAAGGATATTTCCGCACCCAGCCCGGTGGTGCTGGCATATGTACCGCCAAAACCAAGACTGCCGGTTGGCCGTTCAACTACCGACACGTCAATAATGACCTGGTCGGGAGAGGAACCCTCACGCGGCTCAACCTTGGATTTCGAAAAAAAACCCAGAGCTTTGATACGTTCAGCGCTTTGGCGAATTTCGCGTGGATTAAACGGGTCGCCTTCAACCACTTTAAACTGCCGCCGTATAACCTTATCTAACGTCGTTGCATTGCCTTTTATATCGATACGCTGGACAAAGACCCGCGGCCCGTTGGATAGGGTGTATTCTATGTCTAGCGTCAATTCTCGATCATTGCGGGTAATCTTGGGCTCTACCCGTAGAAAATCATTCCCCTGCATTAGGGCAAAACGCTCTAACCGTGTAATATCTGTCTCAATAGGCAGAGGCGAGTAGGTATCCCCAGAGGTCACCTTTACCGCAGTTTCAAATGCTGCAATATCCACCGTCTCGATGTCTGAGACAACCGATACCTCGCCGACAGAAAACTGCTGACCCTCTTGGATCATAACAGTTACGAACATTCCGTCGCGTTTGCGAGATAGCTCCGAGGCAACATTTGTGATTTTAAAATCGACAAATCCGCGTGAGATATAAAAATCTCTCAGAAGCTGTTTGTCATAATCGATCCGGTCCGCGATGAACGTATCCTTAGATATAATACTGCGTAGCAGCCCAGCCTGTTTTGTGGCCAAAACCCGCCGCAATCTGCGTTCTGAAAAAGTTTTATTACCAACAAAGCTCAACCGTTCAATCTCGACCAAGCCCCCCTCGAAAACTTCAAATACCAAATCGACCCGATTGTCCGAGCGCCTGATCGCCTTGGGCGTTACTCTTGCTGCAAGCCGGCCCTTTTGCACATATGCATCGACGACGCGGGCCGCGTCTTGTTCAGCCATTTCCGCGTTGAAAACCCGTCGCGGCTGGGATTGGATAGCTTTTAACAGAGCCTCAGTTTTGAGCCTTTTATTCCCTTCAAAAACGATCTGGTTCAGGGTCGGTAATTCAACTACCAAAATTTTCAAAGTGCTTCCAACAGGCTCCATATCGACACGCTCGAACAAGCCGCTGGCCAAAATATTTCGGTAGGCAGTGTTCAGAGCACCCGCACTTATCGTGGCATCACGCTCAAGGCCCGCATAACTCAGGACAGTGTTACTTTCGATACGTTGGTTTCCGCTGACCTCAAATTTAGAAAACACATACGATTGTGCCTCTGCCGTTTGAGTAAATGAAAATACCACCATGCCGCAAAGTAAAACCAATGTCCGAACACGCAGCAGAACGGCGATGAAGGGAAAGCCAAGGGTTTGTGGCCAAATTGTATAGTAATTATTCATCGCGTGTTCCCAGTCATCTCGTAAAACCTAAAAAAGGTATCTCTATTACCAGCAGATGTCAAAAGCCAAGCCGGTCATTTTCTCATCACACTTAGCATGCTTCGGACACTTACCAAAACGCCCTATGAACGGTTAAACCTTCCAATAGTTCGCCTTTTTCGTATCAAACATGATGAAGTTCAGCCTTTCTGCCTCACGGATCTAAGGGCACAACAAGTCATTTGACACACCAAACACCATTAAAGCCAATATAGACGCAAGCCCGGCCATCATAAGAAACCGCACAAGCGACTCGTTTGCGGGCCGGCCGGTTATCGCCTCATAACTGAAAAACAAAAGTTGCCCGCCATCCAACGGCGGTATCGGGAAAAGGTTCAACATGCCAATCGCTGTGCTTAGCACCGCGATAAAAATAATAAAGCTTTGACCGCCCTGACTGGCCATGGCGCCAGAAACCTGTGCAATTCCAATCGGTCCTGAAAGGTTACAGCTGCTGATCGCACCTGTTATCATGTGGTACATACCAGACAGCGACCCCTCGATAATCCGCAGGGTCCGTTTGACAGAGGCGCTGAAGGCCTGCCAGATGCCGGGGGCTTGTGTCGCCGGCTCAAAAACCTCACCGCCGACGATCCCGATTCGCCACTGCGTGGCAAAAGTATTGTCTGGTCCCGGCTCATCAACCCGACGCGGCGTCAAAGAAAATTGCAATTGCTCCCCTCCGCGCCAGACATCCAGTTTTAAAACTTTACCATTGGAGTTTTCAACATGTCCTTTTAGCTGATTGAACGAAAACACCGCCATTCCGTCGACCGCGGTAATCACATCTCCGACTTTCATATCAATCGCATAGGCAGCCGATTGTGGGGCAAGCTGAGTGATATGGGCCGGATAGGGGTGTGGACCCTGCACCTGAATTTCCATACCAGCGCGTCTCACCTCATAAGTAAGGCTGGCTTTGTCGGGAAGATCTGTGAGAAAGCCATAAAACGCAACACCATCGGTAAATGACGGCAGGCTCGCACCCTCAATGCCAAGAATCTCATCCCCCAGTTGCAACCCCTGTGGCGCAGGATTTGGCAGCAAACGACCCACTGTCAACGGATCAGACGGCACGCCCTGCATCATAAAAACGCCAAAAAATATCAAAATCGAAAGAATGAAATTAAACACAGGTCCGGCAACGACAGTTGCCATGCGCGCCCCAACAGGCGCGCCATGCATCGTTTTGCGCAACTCGACTGGGTCTGTCGTTTGTAGCGCTTGAACATCTTTACTGCTGGCAGCGTCCGCGTCACCTCGAAATTTAACGTATCCGCCAAGGGGTAATGCCGCAATTTGCCATCTTGTGCCGCGGCTGTCTATTCTGGAAAACAGCACCGGTCCAAATCCAATTGAAAAGACATCCGCCTCGATCCCTGACCAGCGGCCAACAATGTAATGCCCGTATTCGTGGATAGCCACGATAATCGACAACGCAATGACAAACGCGATCACGGTCGACAGCGCATCTCCAAAAGCAGGAATTATTGAATAAAGTGTCACACTTGGTCCTTATTATCAAACAGTGGCAACCTGACGTTTACCGTTGCATGGTTTCAAATGGTGGAGTTTACGCCTGTTATCAAGTTTAAAATAAACGGTGAGGAGCGGCGCATGCGAAGATCGGTATTGCGCTACGCCTTTACGCGCAGCATGCAGGACATAATTCGCCGCATTTCTCAATAGAAAAAGCCCTACGCGCTGGCCACCCAAAAAGGGATGCCGTTTCAAAAACCGATCGAAGGAAAGAGAAAAATTTGAACCGCAAAAGTAACGGCAGCTGCCGCAATCATGCCATCAAACCGGTCCAAAAAGCCACCATGTCCGGGGATCAAAGACGAGCTGTCTTTGACACCGGCACGACGTTTGAGGTGACTTTCAAAAATATCACCAAACTGCGACACGATGGAAAGAACGATGCTGAGAGGTATAATACCCCAATGAACCCCCTCAAGCTGCCAGACAAAAATGCCTCCAACGCATCCTGCTCCAAGCCACCCCGCGACGGTTCCAGACCAAGTCTTATTGGGGCTGATTGCGGCCCAAAACTTTGGCCCCCCAAGTAAGCGTCCCGCGAAATAGCCTGCAAGATCAGTGATGATCACCAGACTGATCAACCAAATCACCGCGCTAAGGCCAGATTGTATATACAGACCAAAAACGCCCATGGCACCAGCGGAAACAAGTGCGCCATAGGCTGGCAAAAGGCCGCCTTTTACGGGAAGGCACTTATAAATCAAAACAATAGCCAATAGCATCACAATCGCGGCTGCGCTGATGGGCAACCAGGTTGCCACAAAAAACGCCACAGCAGTGGCTGCCGCCAATGCCAGCGCGCGCCTGCCCTCATGCGGTGCAAAAAGGCCAATAACCTCCCAGATCATCGCACCACAGACCAGAGCCAATAACCCGCGCAGCCAAAGCCCACCAAGAGCCAAGGCCACGCCGCCCACGCCCAACATAACCAAAGCCGATGTCAGGCGCGGTGCCAGATCATTCCAGCGGGTTGCTCCGGTCATCCCACCACCGCGCCATATTTACGTTTGCGCAAATGAAACCCCTGTGTCAGCGATTTGAATTCTGCAGCGCTGAAGTCAGGCCACAATGTATCGACAAATTCATATTCCGCGTAGGCGGATTGCCAGAGTAAAAAATTTGAAACCCGTGCTTCACCACTGGTACGAATAACCAGATCGGGATCAGGCAAAACATAAGTATCCAAGTATTTTGGAAGAGTTTCCTCGTCTATACTTTCGGGGTCTAATTCACCAAGTGCCACATCTTTTGCCAAGCGTTTTGTCGCCCGGGCCACCTCATCGCGGCCGCCGTAATTCAATGCGACTGTCAAGTTGGTTCCACTGCAATTTTCCGTAGCGGCCTCCAATTCATCCATTAAAGCGACAAGTTTGAGGTCAAGCCGGACCCGATCGCCTATAAATCTGACTTTCACGTTGTTCTTGACCAACCCCCGCGTCTCGTTTTGAATGTAGACCTTAAACAGGCTCATCAGGCCAGAAACTTCGGACTGGGTCCGCTTCCAGTTTTCCGTCGAAAACCCAAAAACTGTGAGATATTTCACCCCAACATCAGGGCACACGGCTACAATTTCACGAACCCGCGCCGCACCAGCATGGTGCCCGAACAAACGCGGTCGCCCGCGTTGGGCCGCCCAACGACCATTTCCATCCATAATAATAGCAACATGTTCCGGGCCTTGGCCCGCTATTTTGGTATTGTCATTTACAGACAATCGATTACCCCTTGTTCAGACCTGCATAATTTCAGTCTGTTTGGTCTCTAAATTTTTGTCGATCAAAGCAATGAAACGATTTGTGAGATCTTGAACTTCACCTTCCCACAGCTTTTGATCGTCTTCTGACATGCCGTTTGATTTGGCTTTCTTAATTTGATCCATCCCGTCGCGCCGGACATTGCGCACTGAAATACGTGCGCTTTCGGAATATTGCGCGGCAACCTTGGTCAACTCGCGCCGTCGTTCTTCATTCAATTCTGGGATGGGCAACATAATAATCGTGCCGTTTAGTTGTGGATTGATGCCGAGACCGCTTTCACGAATAGCTTTTTCGACCTTGCCCACCATCGATTTGTCCCAAACGTTGATTGTCACCATCCGCGGTTCGGGGACATTGACGGTTCCAACCTGATTGATCGGGGTCTGTGATCCATAGGCATCAACAGTGATCGGCTCCAACATGCTTGAGGAGGCGCGCCCTGTTCGCAACGAGGCGAACTCAACCTTAAGCGACCCAATCGCGCCATCCATGCGGCGTTCCAAATCATCAGTGTCAATCATGATATCGTCGTCTGCCATGGTTTGTCTTTCCTGTTAGCCTAATATGTCAGTGTAACCCTAACCATGCACTTTTGTATAGGTGCCTTCACCAGCTAAAATACCTTTAAAACCACCTGGTTCATCAAGGGAAAACACGAATATCGGCAAATTATTATCCCGAGCCAAAGCAATGGCGCTGGCATCCATCACCCCCAAATGCTGCGCTAGAACCTCATCATAGCTGACCGTGTCAAAGCGTTTCGCATCAGAGAACTTCTCCGGATCCTTGTCGTAAACACCGTCGACTTTAGTACCTTTGAAAATAGCCTCGCACGCCATTTCATTGGCGCGCAATGTTGCCGCGGTATCTGTCGTGAAATACGGGTTACCAGTGCCTGCAGCAAAGATACACACCCGGCTTTTTTCCAAGTGGCGTACCGCCCGACGGCGAATGAAGGGCTCGCACACCTGATCCATCGGGATGGCGCTAATAACCCTTGTAAAAACGCCAAGATCTTCCAATGCACTTTGCATCGCCAGCGCATTCATCACTGTGGCCAGCATGCCCATATAATCGGCTGTTGTGCGTTCCATCCCCTCGGCACTGCCCTGCAGGCCGCGAAAAATATTGCCGCCCCCGATGACCATACAAATCTCAACGTCAAGCGCATGCACCGATTGAATCTCTCTGGCGATTCGCTGCACGGTTGGAGGATGAAGACCAAAGCCTTGATCGCTCATCAATGCCTCGCCGGATATTTTGAGCATAACGCGCTTGTATTTTGTTATCTCGTTTGTGGCATCGGGCATGTTGCGCTCCATTTGGGCAGTGGTTTACATGGCAAATCATTGGCGTCATAACTCACTCGCTCAATGCGCTTTGCTTGGACAAAAAGCAAGATACCTAGGAACGATAAATGACCATTGCCGACCTCGCGGCACATTTTCCCGCACTGGACAGTCAGACCCCCGTGCTCATAGCCGGCCCAACGGCTTGCGGCAAATCTAGATTGGCACTGCAAATCGCCAAAACTTTTGGGGGTGTGGTGATAAATGCCGATGCGATTCAGGTGTATGGGGCGTTGCAGATACTGACCGCCCGTCCCAGTATGGAAGACGAACGGCAGGTGCAACACCTGCTCTATGGGCATATCACGTTTGATCACGCCTATTCTGTGGGCCAGTGGCTGCGCGAGGTGACGCCTTTGTTACATGGCGGTGAGCGTCCGATCATCATTGGTGGAACGGGGCTTTATTTTCAGGCTCTGACGCAGGGGCTGGCAGAGATACCGCAGATTTCACCACAGATTATTGCGCGCTCAGAACAGGTGCTTGCAAATGCAGGCCACACGGCCCTTATCACAGAGTTGGATGCAGCCACAGCGGCCCGGATCGACCTTCACAATCCGATGCGAGTGCAACGCGCTTGGCAGGTGCTGCACAGCACCGGACGCGGTTTGGCCGACTGGCAAGACGCGACCCCACCGCCCATGCTGCGGGTGGCAGACAGTATTCCCATTGTTTTTAACGTGGCCCGGGATTGGCTGAACCAACGGATCGCCACCCGGTTTGAGAGCATGATCGCAGAGGGTGCACTAGATGAAATGCGCGCCCTGCTGCCGGTTTGGTCCCCAGAGTTGCCTTGCGCCAAAGCCATCGGTGCCCGGCAATTGGTGGCTTATCTCAATGGCGAGACTTCGCTTGAAACCGCCCAATATGAGGCCACGATTGCCACTCAGCAATTTGCTAAACGGCAACGCACTTGGTTTCGTTCGAAGATGGCAGACTGGCACAGCTATGCACCCAGCGAAGATGCCCACCCGATGCCCTGAGCTGCGGGCCGGTTCTGTCAGCTGCGGACTAAGTTTATCGCTCGGCTTTGGCTCTGCAGTC
>DDEJ01000124.1:5170-18891 GCA_002336405.1 Rhodobacteraceae bacterium UBA1957 | reverse complement strand
CAAGGCGTATGTGCGACCAAACGTGCGCCGGAAAAATTGCCGCCCCGACGCCTTAAATCTTTAAGATGGCTGCGATGTATTTCTGGGTTTCGCGATAGGGCGGCACACCTTTGTGTCTGCGGACCGCCTCTGGTCCGGCGTTATACGCCGCCAACGCCAGCCGCCAAGATCCAAACGCGCGGTACTGCGCTTTGAGATAGCGTGCGCCACCATCAAGGTTTGCGGCAGGTAACAGTGGATCAACGCCCAGATCACGGGCAGTGGCCGGCATCAACTGTGCCAGACCCACCGCGCCTTTGTGCGATTTGACCGATGGATTCCAGCCGCTTTCCTGCTCTACAAGCCTTAAAAACAGGCCTTCTGGTATGCCATGACGTTGCGCCGCCGCCCTTGCCAGCGATAAAAATGGGCCCCGATAACTGCCGCGATAGCCCTGTAAATCCAATTTGGGTGGAACGATGATTCGCGGCCGCTCAAGACCAAAGCCCCCGCTCTTTGCGCGCGGTAAACGCGAATCCAACATTTTAAACTGATCGGCAAACAGAGCGCGTCTGGCTTTTGAGGCCCCAATTTCAGCATGCGCAACGCCGCTAATGCTTAGCATTAAAATTAATTGTATACCTAAGCGCCAAAGCATCGATATTTCCTGTATAGCCAATCTTGATGATCCCATCATACATCAATGGGTTACAGTTACCAGTTAAACCAATTTTTCTGCGGTCCCAAGTCAAAATGCAGATAGATCATCTACCGTGATTGTTCCCTGGTCAATACAGCGGATTTCTATCTCTTGTCTGACACAACGTTCATTTTAAGGTTTCCTTCATGTTGCTCGAGTGGTGTAAGCATAAAGTCAACAATATCGGATTCGATGGAGGAACATATGGCAGGGTCGGTTAATAAGGTCATTCTCATTGGCAATCTGGGCCGTGACCCAGAGGTCAGGTCCTTTCAAAATGGTGGGAAAGTGTGCAATTTGCGTATCGCCACCTCTGAGGCTTGGAAAGATAAAAACACGGGTGAACGTCGTGAAAAGACGGAATGGCACAGCGTAGCTATTTTTCAAGAAGGTTTGGTGCGAATAGCAGAGCAATACCTGCGCAAAGGCTCCAAGGTCTATATTGAGGGGCAATTACAGACCCGCAAATGGCAAGACCAATCGGGACAGGACAAATACAGCACAGAGGTTGTTTTGCAGGGCTTTGGCGGAACACTGACCATGCTGGATGGCCGCGATGGTGGCGGTGCTGGCGGTGCTGGCGCACCCTCTGGTGGCGGTTCCGGCTATGATAATCGCCAAGATAGTGGCTATGACGGCGGCTACAGTGGTGGCCCTCCGCAGGAGGGGGGAGCCCCTGCCCCATCGCGCGATCTAGATGATGAAATCCCGTTTTAACGGGTGAAAATACCTTGGCATTTGCGGGATGACCGATGTCGGCGACAGCAGCAAACGGGCGGGCTGTCGCCGTTTTGATTTTTGAGACAGGGCTTTGAGCCTTTGCGAATAGGGCGCTGGTTTACTGATTTTTGTGCCGCAAAGCATCTTCCAATAAACCGAGTACACTTTCCTTGGGCACGTCGGATGTGATGAGACTCGTGCCAATTGCGCTTGCCAGTATGAAATTCAACTGGCCATCAACGACTTTTTTATCTTGCCCCATCAAGGCTAAAAGGGCCGCGGCATCTGGCAAATCACCATCAATATCGGCCAGATCGGTTTTCATGTTCATTGCTTTGAGATGCGCCCTGACCCGGCTCGGGTCTTCTTGAGCGCAAAGCCCAAGGCGCGCTGACAATTCAAAGGCAAGCGCACATCCGATCGCCACCCCTTCCCCGTGCAATAGTCGATCAGAATAGCCGGTTGCCGCCTCAAGCGCGTGACAAAAGGTATGACCCAAATTAAGCAACGCACGCTCGCCCTGCTCAGTCTCATCACGTTCTACGATCGCAGCTTTCATTTCACAGGCTCGTTTTACCGCCGTGATTCTTGCCGTTTGATCCCCTGCGGCCAGTGCAGCGCCGTTCCTCTCGAGCCAGTTGAAAAATTCCCAATCCCCCAACAGCCCGTATTTGACCACCTCGCCATAACCGGCGATGAAATCGCGCTGCTTAAGCGTCTCTAGGACTGTGATGTCCGCCAGCACCATCGCTGGCTGGTGAAAGGACCCAATTAGATTTTTGCCCTGCGGCGCGTTGATTCCGGTCTTGCCGCCAACCGAGCTGTCGACCTGTGCCAAAAGCGATGTCGGAATTTGAACAAATTGAACACCACGGCGCAAGATAGCTGCGGCAAACCCGACCAGATCACCAATCACACCGCCACCAAGCGCAATCACAATATCATTGCGCTCAATCTTTTGATCCAGCAACCATTCAACGGTCTGCCCCAAGACCTGCCAGTTTTTTGTCCGTTCTCCCGCTGGCAGTGTCAGGGCCACCATTTCGATATTGGCCGCCGACAAGCCCGTGCGCAGCGCCGCCAAATGCAATTCGGCCACGTTACTATCGGTGACAACAGCGACCCGAGCTCGGCGCAATAGCGGCGCAATATAAGCACCGGACTCTATCAAAAGATCGGGTCCGATGTGAATATCATAGCTGCGCGTTTTCAAATCAACTTTGACGATTTTCATCACGTCACCTTTTCTAAAATATCTGACCGCTCCAGTAAGCAGGCCAAGACCCGTTCGGCCATCTGGTCGATCGACACGGAAGGTGCGGCCGGAACCGTCAAATCAGCTAAGGCATAAACCGGACCACGTTGAGCAAGCATGTCTTTCAGTGTTTCATACGGGTTTGGCGTCTGCAACAAAGGGCGGCCAGACTTTAGTCTAACCCGAGCCCACAGCAAATCTGGTTCTACTTCCAGAAACAACGATACCGCCTTTGCCGACATAAGATCACGATTTTGTGGCGTCAAAAATGCCCCACCACCGGTGGATAGAACACAGGTCGTATTGTCCAAAAGGCGCGCCAGAACTTGCGTTTCCTTGGCCCGAAAAAACAGCTCGCCATCTCGTGCAAATATTTCGGAAATAGCCATATTGGAGGCAGATTCTATCTCAGCATCCGAATCAAGAAACGGTACCGAAAGGAGATTTGCCAAGGCCTTGCCAATCGCCGTCTTACCGGCCCCCATCATGCCCACAAGAGCCACTGTTTTTTTTAGTCGATAGCGCATTTACACCGTATTTCGGCAAACCGCCGAGAAAAATCAAGTCTAGCGCCTGCATGACGTGAATTTAGGTGAAACACCATACCGAAATGCTGTATGCTGTCAGGGGAAAGATTGGAGGAACGATGCAGCGTCTCGTGAAATGGCTTTTATATATGGCTGTCACTGCCTTGGTGTTGCTTGTTGGCTACGCCTATATTGGGCCCTACTTCGGTGCTGATTTTGCACCGCAACAAGAAGAGATTCGCGTGCCAGTTACGTTGACCGATGAATAAAATATGGCTGCTGCTTATTGTTTTATCTTCTGAGGCCTTCGCTGGCCCGCCATTGTCCGCCATTGAATGGCTTCAGACCTCCGAGCCGCCGATCGTGGCAGATCCAGTGAAACCCGCCAGCAAAATCGTCGATATCGCCCGTCCCTACCAGACGGCTGAACACCGCTCAATGATCAGCGTCAGCCCGTTGAGCCGCCTCTCTCCCGAAGCGGTCGGCTTACTTCCCAGCTATGTTACCGGCTTTCCCGGAGATTTATGGGTCAACAGCCCGCCAGAGCTTTTGGCAAGATTAATCCGCAATTTAGAGGTTGGTGACAATCCGGCGATGCAGGCGTTGTTGCTGACGCTTCTACTGGCTGAAACCGATCCACCTAAAAATGTCGAACCGGGCATTAGCATTCTGCTAGCCCGCGTCGATAAACTGATTGAAATTGGCGCGATTGAACCCGCGCTTGCGCTGGTTGAGCGGGCGGGATCCCAAGACCCTGCCCTGTTTGTACGGACCTTTGATCTTGCACTTTTGGCAGACAAAACCGATCCTGCCTGTCGCGATGTGCTAACCAAACCGACCCTCGAACCTCAATATACGGTTAGGATATTTTGCCATGTCCGTAACGGTGATTGGGCTCTTGCCTCGTTTATATTAGAGAATGCCATCGCGCTCGGTGAAATTGAGCCGCGCACTGCACTGCTGCTGGATTTATTTCTAAACCCAGATCTTGCCGAAAGCACAGTGCCACCCGCACCAAGCACAGCGCCTAGCCCACTTGAGTTCAGACTTTTTGAGGCAATTGGAAGCCCGTTGCAAACAGCATCTTTGCCTGTGTCTTTTGCGATTGCTGATCTGTCGGGCAACAGCGGTTGGAAGGCGCAGTTGGAAGCCGCGGAACGGCTGGTTAAATCTGGCGCCCTATCTGAAAATCAGCTACTGGGCATATATACAGCGCGTCTGCCTGCCGCGTCTGGCGGTGTTTGGGATCGGGTTGCAAGTTTGCAACGCTTTGATCAGGCTTTGACTTCTGGTACTCCGCGCGAGGTAGAGGCCACATTGGCTGAGATTTGGACGCAGATGACCGATGCCGGTCTGGCGGTCGGTTTTGCAAGGATGTTTGGCCGCATTTTGATGGAACAACCCTCAAGCCAAACCACCGACCGACTGCGATTTGATATACAAATGCTGGCGCCAATCTATCAAACTGCTGCACAGTTTCGCCCTTTGCGCGACGATGAAGACAGGTTTTTAACCGCATTGGCGCAAGGCACCCTTGCCCAGCACAGGCCCTTTAATGACACAAGCGCGGCAGTGCTAAGGGGCTTCACCTCGCAACCTATACCCGCAAGGCTGCGAACTTTGTTGGACCAAAGACGCCTAGGAGAGGTTATTTTACGCTGTATTGCCGCGTTCAGCTATGGTGCTGCGGGTGATTCACAGCAGTTATCGGAGGCTTTGGCGACGCTGCAAGAGGTCGGGCTCAATACCACTGCTCACAGTGCCGCGTTACAACTGTTGATACTCAAATGATCCCAAGGACCGATGACCGCTGGATTGAGTTGTTTTTAGACGCAAAAACTGCGGAACAGGGGCTCGCACATAATTCACAACTTGCCTATCTGCGCGACCTTGCTGGTTTCAAGGCCTTTTTAGTTCCGGCCAGAACCACTTTTGACGCGGTCACGCAATCTGACATTGAAGCCTATCTCATCGACTGTGATATCGCCGGACTTGCGAAAACCACACGGGCGCGGCGGCTTTCGGCCATTAAGCAATTGTACCGTTTTGCCTATCTTGAGGGCTGGCGCGAAGACAACCCTTCGCTGCAGATCGCTGGCCCTGGGCGCGACAAACGCTTACCAAAGGTTCTAAGCACCACTGATGTGGATCAGTTGCTGGCCGCAGCCGAGCGCTGCGGTAAAACGGCGCAGGATCGCCAGCGCAACATCTGTCTGATGCAACTGCTCTATGCCACTGGCATGCGGGTCACCGAGTTGATGTCACTGCCGATTTTGGCGGCGCGTGGCGATCCGAGATTACTTTTGGTGCGGGGCAAAGGCGATAAGGAACGTCTGGTGCCCCTGTCCCCACCAGCCCGCAAAGAACTGGCAGCTTGGCTGGTTATCCGCGACCGCGACGAGGTGGCGAAAAAAACCAAGGGCGCACCGGGATCAAGGTTTTTGTTCCCGTCCCATGGCAAATTGGGCCATCTGACACGGCATTGGTTTTTCGGCTTAATTAAAACTCTTGCAAACGGAGCTGGTCTGCCCCCCAACAGCGTCACCCCACATACACTGCGGCACGCCTTTGCCACCCATTTGCTGGCCAATGGAGCGGACTTGCGGTCGATACAAACCCTGCTGGGCCACGCAGATATCGCGACAACTGAGATCTATACCCATGTGCTTGAGGCGCGATTGCGGTCTTTGGTCTTGGATCATCACCCGTTGTCTCGCGCATCCGACACACGCTAAAACCGGCAATCAAACCACATCCGGCTGCTATGGCAGCTAGAATCTATCGAAAGCAGACGACAACCGTCTGCTATGACTTGTAAATTAGCCCACGCTGCTCAATATGCCGGTACGTGCGGGTTAGAAAATAGGATACCTCTGTCGATGGACTTGGCTCAAACAGATTTTGATCTTGCGTTTTGGACGACGGTGGGCGCGATTTTGCTGTTGCTGGTGCTCTCAGCATTTTTTTCCGGTAGCGAAACCGCTCTGACAGCCGCCTCTCGGGGCAAGCTGCACGCCCAGGCCGACAAAGGCAGTGTTGGTGCGCGGCGCGCGCTTGAAATCACCGAAGATAACGAACGGCTGATTGGCTCAGTCTTGCTGGGAAATAATCTGGTCAATATCCTCGCTACCTCACTGGCAACGGCCCTGTTTACCAGCCTGCTGGGAGAAAGCGGCGTTGCGTTGGCCACTTTGGTCATGACGGTACTGGTGTTGGTGTTTGCCGAAGTGTTGCCCAAGACCTATGCAATCACCAATGCCGAGGTAGCCGCCGCCCGCACCGCCCCCATCATCGGCGTCGTCATCGCGTTATTTTCGCCCATCGTCGCAGCGGTACGCTGGCTCGTGCGAGGGGTGCTGCGCATTTTTGGTGTGGTGACCGACCCCGACAGTCAAGTGCTTGCCGTCCGTGAAGAAATCGCCGGTGCGCTTAATCTGGGACATTCGGAAGGCGTAGTGGAAAAAGAGGATCGCGACCGTATTCTTGGGGCGCTTGACCTGTCCGAACGGACCGTTGAAGAGGTCATGCTGCATCGATCGGGTATTGAGATGATCGACGCCAATGACCCGCCAGCAGAAATTTTAAAACAATGTCTGTCAAGCAGTTACACACGTTTGCCGATGTACCGCGATGATCCAGAAAATATTATTGGCGTTGTGCATGCAAAAAATCTGCTGCGGGCGATGTATGCGTTGATGGAAGACCCTGAAACTGCTGTTGCCGCCCTGCAGGACTTTAATATTGGTGATGTGGCCATTAAGCCTTACTTCGTGCCGGACACCACGGCGCTTGACGATCAGATGCGGCAATTTTTGGAACGCCGAAGCCACTTTGCGCTGGTGGTCGATGAATATGGATCGCTCGAAGGGTTGATTACACTGGAGGATATTCTTGAAGAGATCGTCGGCGAAATCACTGACGAGTTTGATCCCGCACAAGACCAGAGTCTGACGCCATCTGATGACGGGCATGTCGTTGTTGACGGGGCGATGACGATCCGTGACTTAAACCGCGCCAAGGATTGGTCGCTGCCCGATGAGGAGGCCAACACCGTTGCGGGATTGGTCATCCATGAGGCGCAGATGATCCCTACCGTTGGGCAGGTGTTTTTGTTTCACGGATTTCGCTTTGAAGTTCAAGCCCGCTTTGCCAACCGCATTACTGAGCTTAAAATTCGCCCTCTGTAACAGGTGGCGTCACGCCACACTCACCACTGCGCGGATGTATGTTCAGCCAAATCCCCGACTTTGAGCGTACGGTCAAATGGGCAACCGGCGTTGGCCGGTGCCGGGGCAGCGCTTCAAACCGAAAATTTTTGACCAACATTGACAACAACAAAGGCCCCTCAACCATTGCAAAACCAGCGCCGATACAAACCCGGGGACCGGTCGAGAACGGAATGTAGGCGTCGCGCTGGCAAGCTTTGCCGTTCTCAGTATGCCAGCGCGCTGGGTCAAACCCATCGGGATTATCCCACAGCCTTGTGTGCCGGTGCAGATGCCAGGGGCTGACAACCATCTGACTGCCCGGCGCAATCTCGCGGTTGCGGAAAGTCACTGGACAGGTTGACTGGCGCACCATCATCGGCACTGGTGGATAGAGGCGTAAAGTCTCGCGAAACACGTCTCGGCTGAGTTTTAATTTTGCCACAGACGCATAATCGGGCGCGGTCAGGATTGCCGCCTCTTTGGCCACCTGCTCCTGCCAGTCGGGGTGTGTGGCCAGCAGATACAGCGCCCATGCCAACGCCGAAGCGCTGGTCTCATGGCCTGCAAGAAAAAATATCGCCACCTGATCAACCATTTCTTCAATCGAAAACCGATCATCTGTTTCGGGATCACGCTGGGTCATGATCTTGGTTGCCAAATCGTCCGGGGCGGTTCCGGCCTTTATCTGATCCATCCGCTCCTTAGTCAATTTGGTAATCAGGCGCCGTATTGAGCGGGCAGAGCGCCGTGTGTCACCTCGGAAAAATCGAGGAAACCAACGGGGAAATCCGAAAAAGGCAGCCGCATTAAGCAAGGGCTGACTGCGTTGATAGATTTTAAACTGCTCGAACATCTGCGTTGCAATCTGGTTTGTGATTGGCAATGAAAACAATGTGCGAAAAATCACATCCGCCGCTAGGTGACTGGTCTCAAATTCAATTTCAACCGGAGATTTTTGCCCTATATGTGGACGTAGACGCGCAACGGCCTGCAGGCCCGCCGCCCACATCGCTGGAAAGGCCTGTCTTATCCCGACACTTTGAAAAGCCGGGTCGATGATCCGCCGCTGTCGCTGCCACTCAGCACCATTGGTCAGAAACACGCTGTTGCCCAAAAGTGGACGCAAGCCCGCGCCGATGCGATCAGATTTCGGGAAAGCCACTGGCTGGGTTTTCAAAACACGTTTGATCAATTCAGGTTGGTTTAATAAATACGATCGAAAAAACGGTGTGCGAAACTCAGCCATCCACGCCCCATAAAGCCGCATAGGCTGCGCCGAAAGAATATCACGCCTAAACAACGCCAAATACTGCCACAACGACACGCTGTCTTTGCGTGCCTGAGGTTTGGGTGGCAGGTCTGGTCTGGGGGGACGCACGCTCATGGGGTCACTGCGGTATATTTTGAAACTGCCTTGGTCAGACAGGACGGAGAAGAGGCCCGCGATCCATAGCGTTGGCGTAAGGTCAGTGGGCCGGCCGTAATTTGGAAATAATCATAATCATTGGGGGAATCAAACGCGCACATATATTGAAAATGCACCCTTAGAAACCGCCACCGTATACGTCGCCAGCGGGCGGGTGCCAGCGTCTGGCTGAATGCAGCTGAAAACACTATGGGCCAGTGCTGGGGAACGGGGGAGACACCAGTCACAGCCACCGGATCGCACAATGCAAATGCGCAGACATCCCCAAGCGCGGTCACATCCACCCATGAAAGTTGATCACAACCGGCCAAGTATTGCAGATCACCGCGCAACCGTACCGCGTTCGGCAGAAACGATACCATAGGCACCACCTGCCCCAAAGATAGAAAGTTCAGCGCCGGGCCATCTGGGGAAAGCGGGCTTGCCCGCAGTACATCGGCAAGCACCGATACCGCCAAATAGGCACCGGATGAATGACCCACCACAAGCACTTCGTCCACATCCCGTTGCAGACCCTCGGCCACCGCCCTTGCAAACTCAGCAAGTCTCGCCTCAAGTGCAGCGGGATAGGCACCCTTTGCCTGTGCCGAAAAAGCGAAATCATGCATCAGGTAATAGGCAAAAATACGACCATCCTCCCGGCGAAACAACAGTAGAACAAGGCCAACTGCCAGCCCCCCAAGTGGGGCAAGCCACGGTGAGACTAGCCCCCAGAACCCTGCCGCCACCCCCGCGCCCAAAACCAAGGCCAGCGCCAATTGCAGCATCAGCATAACAATCGGATAAAGAGCAGCAAGAACCGGGCCTTTGCGCAAACGCGCCAAGCGCCAAAACGTCCCGCTTGCGACATATATCCACACTGTCGACAGCAATTGCCTGTAGGTCGCGACAATGCCCTGCGCCATACTGCTGCGCACCAAATCTGACCACGGCAGGATCTCGAAATCGGTCCTCACCGTCTGACCGTCGATAACTGCCTCGACGTGCCATCCAAACCTACCGCTGCCCAGCTTGGGCCGCAGCGCCGTCTCAAACCCTGAAATTGCTGCCTGTTTGGCCGATTGCCTGCGGTACAGCTCCCGGTACCGACGCGGCGGCACCGGGTCATAGCCAGGAATATACAACACCAATCTGCGGCGAACTGCCTGCACACGCGACCCATCTTACTTTTTAAAATTATAAATATTGTTTAAAAATGAATAAAAGCTTTTCTAAGGCATTATCCCAGCGTTGCCAAAGCCGGAAACGTTTCAAGCAGCCAATAAGACATAGAGGCAAAACCGCCGGTGATCATCAACAGACCCACCGTCCACAACAACAAGCCCATCGTGCGCTCGATCTGTGCGGTATGACGTTTCATCCATCCCATCAAGCCACCCAGACGCGGTAAATACACCGCAACGAGTAGAAAAGGCACCCCAAGTCCAGCGGCATAAATCGCCAGCAAAACCGACCCGCGCAGCATCGAGCCCTCAGAGGCAGCGAGGGACAGAATCGCCCCGAGTTGCGGCCCGATACAAGGCGTCCAGCCGAATGCAAACGCCAATCCAAGGATATAGGCCCCAAACGCCGATCCACCGCGATCACCAGCATCAACACGCAATTCCCGGTCGAAAATTGCAATGCGGTAGATACCCACAAAATGCCCACCGAGCACCATAACGGTCAGACCGGCAATGATGTTGAACCAGTTTTGATAGGATAAAAAGACCATACCGAGGTAAGAGGCCGTAAATCCCAACAGCAAGAACACGGTCGACAGACCCAAAACAAAAAACACCGCCGGAATAAGAGCGCGGTTACGCCCGTCTTTTCGGACCGACAATTCTGTGACAGAAATGCCGCTCATATACGCCAGATAGGGCGGTACGATCGGCAGGACACAGGGGCTTAAAAAAGACAGGAGCCCTGCCAACAAGGCCACTGCCATCGCGGGTAAAAGGGACGCATCAAGAATATCAAATACCATCATCATTATGCCATAGCGTAAAAGCGGCGCTGCGTCACGTCATCGACGGTCACATCATTGTGGACAGATGGTCACATCCGTTCTAGATTTACAGTATGAAAATTGTTACACTAGATACCAAGGGGTTGCTCTGCCCGCTGCCTGTCTTGAAAGCCCGCAAAAGGCTGAAGGCGCTCGCAATTGGCGATAAACTGGAAGTATATGCCACCGATCCAGCCGCTTTGATCGATATCCCACATTTTTGCGTCGAATCCGGTCACGTTCTCGAAAGCACAACTGAAGAAGACGGCGCACAAATCTATTTGATCCGTCGGTCTTGAAAAAGCTTTTGACTGGATGCAGACATGTGCCTGCGCGCCAGGCAAGTCGACGGGTGGTATCCGGTTGATCAGTTAAAGGGGTAAGGCCCAAGTTTGGATCATAAAACCCCAGCACAATTTCACAATAATCTTGCCGATGAAATGCAAAATGCCGAGCCCAAAAAAGGCCCGGCATTTTCGTGTTTGTCCCGCACAGTAAAAAAACCGGTGAGATTTCGGTTTCGGGTTATTTACCCAAAGACCACCAACCGCGCTTCTTGGGCTTGGCGGCAACCTCTGGTTCTGCTGGTTTTACAGGCACCTCTGGCTCGGAAGACAGTTGTGCAACTTCGGGTGGCGCTATTATTTGCCGCTCAGCCTGAGGGGCTGAACCAGGGTTAACCGCTGCAGTTTCGACCATATTCTCTGAGGCTGGCGGGGTCACATCAGACATCGGCGCTGCCGTGGCTTTTTTGGATGTTGTTTGCACATTCATCTCTGACTGCTCTGCCTGTTGGTCCGCATCTGGTGCGACTGCAGTTTCCACAACGGGCTCGGCCTTTTTGCGTCGGCGACGTGGCTTTTTCACCGCTTCTGGTGCAGCGGACTGTTCTGCCACCGCAGGATCTGCCTCCGTGGGGCCAACAATCTTAGATGATGATGTCTCGCCACCCGGCAAATCGACGCTTTTGGCATCAGCCTCATCACTGGCTTCTTTCTTCGGCGTCCGCTTGCGCGGCGTGGCCGTTTTACGCCGCGTTGGCTTTTTGGGTGCCTCTTCCGCAACAGCAGCCTGCGGTGGTATCGAGCTGTCGTCGGCAATTGTTGCCTCTGCATCAGCCACCCCGTTCAATAGATCATCAGGTTTTGCTTCAGACCCCATGCCTTGCTGATCGTCTTGAACCACATTTGCGGTAATATTTTCGCCCAAAACGTCTGATACTACTGGGTTCTCGGTGCTGACCGGGGCCGATTGTCCTGTCTCAGATGCCGATTGTGTTACCGGATCAATTGGCGTGTCACCCGAAGTTGTTGCCTCGGACTGCGCGGTCTCATCATTATCGGCACCGTTGGACTTGCGCCGCCGCCGCCTGCGCCTGCGTTTCTTGGGTTTTTGTTCTTCCTCGGTAACTGCATCCACTTCTTCATTTTCTGCAGCATCTGGTACATCGTCCTCATCACCCTCAGCCTCAGCGTCAATCTCATCCAATATTTTACTATCAACTGATACAACGTTTGCGGTCGGCTCAGAGATGACCCGCGTTGCGGTTTTAAGCTTTTCAATGCTGAAATTGGGACTGACAAGCGACGGGTCACCTTCAACGCGCACAGCCAATCCATAACGGGCCTCTATCTGGCCTATGTGCTCACGTTTTTGGTTCATCAGGAAATTGGCGATCCCAACGGGACATGTCACTACAACCTCGCGCGATCGGCGCCGCACGCCCTCTTCTTCGACTTGCCGCAATATGGCCAAGGCCAGATTGTCATCGGACCGGATCAAGCCAGTGCCGTGACAATGCGGGCAGCCTTGTGTTGTGGCCTCTATCATCCCGGGACGCAGCCGTTGCCGGCTCATTTCCATCAAGCCAAAGCCGGAAATGCGCCCAACTTGAATCCGCGCACGATCTGTTTTCAGCTTGTCTTTGATCCGCTTTTCAACCGAGAGATTGTTTTTGCGTTCATCCATATCGATAAAGTCGATAACGATCAGACCGGCAAGATCACGCAAACGCACCTGGCGCGCCACTTCTTCGGCGGCCTCAAGATTTGTTTTTAAAGCCGTTTCTTCGATTGAGCTTTCTTTAGTTGCACGACCAGAGTTCACATCGACGGCCACCAGCGCCTCGGTGACACCGATAACGATATACCCACCGGATTTCAGTTGAACAACGGGATTGAACATGCTGTTAAGATAACTTTCGACCTGAAAACGGGCGAATAAAGGCAAAGTGTCTTGGTAATTTTTAACATTTTTAGCGTGAGACGGCATGATCATCTTCATGAAGTCTTTGGCAATCCGGTATCCGCGCTCACCCTCGACCAGCACCTCATCAATCTCGCGATTGTATAAATCGCGAATTGATCGTTTGATCAGATCCCCCTCTTCATAGATCTTTGCAGGGGCAATTGACTTTAGGGTCAACTCACGGATCTGTTCCCACAGCCGCTGTAGATATTCATAATCGCGTTTTATCTCAGTCTTCGTGCGTTTCGCACCCGCTGTTCGGACAATCAAGCCCGCGCCCTGTGGGATTTCAATTTCCCCGGCAATTTCTTTCAGTTTTTTGCGGTCGACCGCGTTGGTGATCTTACGGCTGATACCGCCGCCGCGGGCTGTGTTTGGCATCAATACACAATACCGTCCAGCGAGGGATAAATACGTGGTCAGGGCCGCGCCTTTATTCCCACGTTCTTCTTTAACCACCTGAATCAATAGAATTTGTCGAACTTTGACAACTTCTTGAATTTTATAGCGACGGGCGCGAGGTTTGCGTACCGGGCGAATGTCTTCGTCGTCGTCATCGTCTGCGATAGACTCAATGCTTTCATCTTTGGCGCTGGCATCAGATGAACGTCGGGACACCTGTTCGCCCTCTGAAGCGGCAGGGTCTTGTGCCTCAGATGCGTCTGCCTC
>DDEJ01000124.1:0-4839 GCA_002336405.1 Rhodobacteraceae bacterium UBA1957 | reverse complement strand
GATGCGTCTGCCTCATCCAATGCGTCTTGGGACGGTGCCGCTTGGGACGGTGCCTCTTGCGTGTTGTCGATCACTTTATCAGTTGTAATGTCGCCGGAGGCGTTTTTTGGTTGGGCGGCATCTTCTTCACGACTGTCCTGCGCAGTGTCAGCTTCAAGCGCTGTCTCTACGTCTTGTTCTATGACGGCCTGCTCTGGTGTCCTCAGCGCATCATCCGCAACGACTTTGTTTTTGTTATCAAACGGTCCGTGGTGTTCAAGGTGTTCAGAAGTATCTGTCTGTCCAAGTTCACTGACGTTGTGATCATCGGTGTCAAGATCTATGGTTTCCATGCCGCTGATGCTTGTCGAGGACACCTCTGACGTAGCCACGGCATCATCAGACTTTACAGCCGCCGCCTTGCTGCGAGACCGATTGCGTGACCACGTGCGCGCTTTAGGTTTGGGCTTGTCATCCTCGTCATCACGGGCTTTTTGCGCTTCTGTGTAAGCGCGTTCTTCTTCCATAAGCGCCTCGCGGTCGGCGACCGGAATTTGATAATAATCTGGGTGAATTTCTGAGAACGCTAGAAATCCGTGCCGATTTCCACCGTATTCTACAAAGGCCGCCTGCAGTGAGGGTTCTACCCGGGTAACTTTTGCCAGGTAAATATTGCCAGCAAGCTGACGTTTCGCGTCTGACTCAAAATCGAATTCCTCAACTTTGGTTCCATCCACCACCACAACCCGAGTCTCCTCGGTGTGGGTGGCATCGATAAGCATTTTTTTAGCCATTTTATCCGTATGCACCTCGGCAAATCAGCTGTTCCAAAAGGCACAAACTGATGCGGAGGGTGTCTTGTAAGGGGGATGTACAACGCGTGACAAAGCCGGCCCCAAAAGACCTGTGCCCGTTTTTTCAATAGTCTCGCGCGTTTCATCGCGTTTTTTTCTCCGACAGAGGCGAGTTTTGATCAACACTCTGTCCGCTCGACGCTCATCGCAACTGCGATCTGCGCAATTAGGGTGACCCAAGGGCCCACTTTTTATGATCTTCGACGCCGCGAAAAGCTCAACAAACGCCTCAATACATAGAAACTGCCATGCCGTGACCCGAACAAACGGGCCTAGGCCTATGGACACATACATACGTCTTCAGAAAGGGGAATTACAATGGTCAATTACGTATAGTTGAAAAAAGGAGCATCAAATTGACACGTTGGGGCGGAATAGTGACGCACCGCTACGCCACCATTTGCAGTCACCCGCCATCCAGCGCCCTCAACCTTTTGATCAGGCTCGAAGTGTCCCAACGCCCACCTCCGATATTTTGCAAGTCTTTATAAAACTGATCTACGAGAGCCGTCACTGGCAGACTGGCGCCGGTTTCATCCGCAGCGGCCAGGCAAATTCCCAGATCCTTGCGCATCAAATCTACAGCGAACCCATGCTCGAATTGATCGTCAAGCATGGTTTGATAGCGATTGGACATCTGCCAGCTTCCCGCAGCTCCTTGACTGATCACCTCGACAACAGCCGCTCCATCAAGACCGGCTTTATCGGCAAAATGTAACGCTTCAGACAAGCCTTGCACTAAGCCTGCAATGGCAATCTGATTGCACATTTTGGTCATTTGTCCCGCTCCGCTCGGCCCGATCAGGCGGCAGATACGTGCATAGGCTGCCATCACCGGTTCGGCGGCGCCATAAGCTGCCACGTCACCGCCACACATAACTGACAAAACACCATTTTCCGCCCCAGCCTGACCACCCGAAATCGGGGCATCAATAAATTTGCCACCCTTTGCGCCCCAAAGACCGGCGAGTTCCTTTGTAACTTGCGCAGATACCGTGGTGTGATCAACGAACACTGCGCTGGGGTCCATGGCCGAAAACGCGCCCGTCTCTCCAAGACATACCGACCGCAGATCATCATCATTGCCCACACAGGCCATGACAAAATCAGCCCCCGTTGCGGCGGCAGCCGGCGTCGCGGCTTGCGCGCCCTTGTGAGCGTTGACCCAACCGGCTGCTTTGGCCTGAGTGCGATTATAAACTGTCACCTGATGCCCATGGGCCTGCAGATGCCCCGCCATAGGATAGCCCATCACGCCGAGGCCTAAAAAACCTATTTTAGCCATATTGTTTTCCCTTTATTGTGGTGCATTTCGGCTTACGCCCTGTTGCGCATTCCCCGCATCACACTGTAGTGCATATAATAAAAAGGTGAAGGCATATGCGTCTGGTTTTCCGAGGCTTATTTGGTGTGACCATCGTGTTGCTGGTGCTAGCCGTGCTTGGTACGGCCACAGTTTATTATTTGGCGAGCAAGTCCCTGCCAACTTATGAAAAGTCGCTCTCAGTTGCCAATCTAACCGCACCGCTGGACATCGTCCGCGACAACGTCAACATTCCACATATCGTCGGGTCCAACGAGCATGACGTGTATTTCGGCCTCGGATATGCGCACGCCCAAGACCGGCTTTGGCAAATGACCATGCTGCGTCGCAAAGCCCAAGGGAGGTTATCGGAGGTTTACGGAACGCAAACCTTACAGGCAGATATTTTTATGCGACGGCTCGACCTCTATGCGCTGTCGGTTCAGTCGCTGTCTGCGCTGCAACCCGATGCGATTTTGGCCCTTGAGGGCTATGCCGCCGGGGTTAACGCACGTTTGATTGAAATTGATAAAGGTGCGCTGGGTCGTGGCGCGCCTGAATTATTTCTATTTGATGCCCCAGTGAGTTTTTGGCAGCCCGCAGATTCAATCGCCATCCTCAAGATGTTGGCGACACAGTTTTCAGGCCATATGGATGCCGAAATCATTCGTGCAAAGGTCACGCTCGCACTCGAAGATCCTGCACGACTGAAAGATATTTTCCCCACAAGCCCGGGGCAGCCGGTTACCGATTTACCTGATTATGCCGCGCTTTTTAAAAAGCCCCTCCGTTTTGATCTAGCATTGGAAACCAACTTTGATGACGCGAGTGCTATCATTGCGCCCCGCACACTGGCCGGTGCCTCAAATGTCTGGGCCGCCAATGCGAGCCGCGCCGCGTCGGACGGGGCGCTGCTGGCTAATGACCCGCATATGATGTTTGCCGCCCCGACCCTGTGGTATCTTGCAGGTCTCGAATTGGAAAGCGGGGCCATTGTCGGCGGCACCATACCCGGAATGCCCGCGATGTTTGTCGGGCGCAGTGCAACACTGGGCTGGGGGGTGACCGCGTCCTATCTGGACGATTTGGATTTATATATCGAACAGCTCAAACCGGATGATCCAGACCAATATCTTACGCCAAATGGCTTTCGCACATTCCAAACGCGCGAATCAGTCGTACAGATAAAAAATGCAGATCCGATCACAATCACCCTGCGCTGGACTGAAAACGGCCCAGTGATACCCTCACAATTCAAACCCTTGAAAAATATTACCCCCGAGGGACATGTTGTCTCTCTGCGGATGACAGCTCTCAGCCCCAACGACACAACCCTTGGTGCCGCATTGGCGATGATGCGGGCCCAAACCAACACTGAAGTTTTGCAGAGCGCCGAAGGGTATATTACCCCATCTTGGAATTTAACACTGACTGACACCCGCGGAATCGCATTGAAAACAATCGGCGCCATGCCGCGGCGTGCACCGGGCCATCAAAGCCAAGGCAGGATGCCCTCCCCTGGCTGGATTGTCGAAAATCGTTGGACGGGGCGCTCGCCCTATCGCGACAACCCCGAATTCATCAACCCAGCTAGCGGTTTATTGGGTAATACTAACAACAAGGTGGTCGACCGGCCGTTTCCGCGTCATATGTCATTTGATTGGGGCGACAGCCAACGCATCAAACGCTGGCAAAAGCTGATGACCGCGCGCAAGGTCCACAGCCGGGATAGTTTCATTGAGGCCCAGCTTGACACCGTCAGTTTTACCGCGCGGTCTTTGCTGCCGTTAATCGGGGCCGAGTTGTGGTTCAGCAGCGAGACCGCAGCCAGAGGTACGGCAGAAAGGCAACGCAAAAAAGCGTTGGATATGCTGGCCGGTTGGAATGGCGAGATGAACGAACATTTGCCGGAGCCGCTGTTATATTCGGCCTGGGTAAAGGCGCTCCAAACCCGCCTTATACAAGACGAGTTGGGCCCTTTGGAAACAGCCTTCCGACACGTGGAGCCGCTGTTTATCGAACGTGTCTTTCGCAATCTGGACGGTGCGGAAATCTGGTGTGACGTCAAACAGAGCAGCCGGATGGAAACCTGTGCAGAGATGTCACAATTGGCGCTTGATGATGCGCTTGTCTGGATTGCCGAAAATTGGGGCCGGTCTCTTGAGGGATTGCGCTGGGGTGATGCGCATCAAGCCACCCACGATCATCCGGCTTTGGGCAACAACCTCTTGCTGAAATATTTTGTAAATATTCGCCAATCTACCAGTGGTGGCGACAATACGCTCATGCGGGGCCGTGTACGTGGCAGTGGGCCAAAGCCGTTTGAAAACGTTCACGGCGCGGGCTATCGTGGAGTGTATGATTTTGCTGATCCTGAAAGTTCGGTGTTCATCACCTCCACCGGTCAATCCGGCCATTTCCTGTCGCGGCATTATGATGACCTTGGACAATTGTGGCGACGCGGCGAATACGTACCGATGACGCTGGATCTGGATCTGGCGCGGGCGGCGTCGGTTGGGGTGACGCGATTACTGCCAAACCAACCCGAAGCTGACCCAAGCAAGGACACAAAAGCCACGGATTAAACCCCATGATCAGGCGTCACCGTTTCAATATTTTACAATCATGAGAAAACGTAAGCAGAGCTTCACTTGCCAACGTTCCACGGGCGTAGCGGTTCAATGTACTTTTGCTCATGGCCCT
>DDEJ01000135.1 GCA_002336405.1 Rhodobacteraceae bacterium UBA1957 | reverse complement strand
TCATCTGGGGTATCGACTGACGCCACCGGGGCGAACATTGATTTGAACGGATGGTTTTCTTGAATGACTTTGACTGAAAAGGCCACATCGCTGGACGTGATCGGGTGGCCGTCGTGGAACGTGGCGTTTTTGACCAGATTAAGGGTGACTGTCAGACCATCCTCAGAGATGTTCCAGCTTTCGGCAAGATAGGGTTGTGGCGTCCAATTTTCATCATAGCGCAACGGAGAGGCAAACAGTTGTGCGCCTGGAAATCCTGTCACAGTGCCAGATTGCACAGCCGAGTTCAAATTACGCACGTTTGAGTTGAGTGTGGCAATCAACGTGCCGCCGCGCGTTGGCGTTTCTGCTGTGAGACTGCTGACGAATGCGGCAGAGCCAATCAATACACCAGAGAACAGTAAACCAAGAGTTTTTTCATATCATTTATCCAGTTTTCGAGGTGAATTGCAGCGTGTAGAAATAATTTCTAAGCAATATATTAGATATTTAACTAATTTTTATTGTGATGCAAAACAGATTTAATGTGGCGAGTTCCACCATTTATTGGGATTGTCCTTCTGCCCAAACATACTGCCCTCAGAACACCAATATACGATCAAAAGCGCCTTGAGCTTTAAGGTTAAGACAGGTCTCAATGAAGGCGCGCACTATTTTTGGTTGTTTGACGTTTGCAGTAGTCGCAATGCCGAATATGGGCACTGCGCCTGCCGGACGGATGGGTAGCGCGCGAAGGGCGGTGTTTTGCGCATCACCTTCACCGTATCCTAATGGGCGAATGTTTAAAATTGAAAAGCCAAACCCGGCCGAAACTAGCGCCCGCACCATTTCAGATGACCGCGTTGAATGCGCCACAATTGGTGCGCCTTGCATACCGTCGAACAGGCTGGTGAAATAATCCCGCGAGAAGGGCAAATCCAATAAAACCATGGGGCGGCTCGCAAGCTGGGCGAGTGTCACTTCGGTTTGCTGCGATAACGGGTCGCCGGTGGCGATTAACGCATAGGGCGGCGCGGCGAACAGAGGGTGAAACGCATGCCGATGATCGATGGATTGTTCATAGGTGAACACCAGATCGGCCTCTCCACTGTCGAGGCAATTGATAATCATCCCCATATGGCCCTCAAGCATGCTAAGTGACAGGCTTGGAAAGCGTGTAGTGATTGATTTCAGGACTGGCGGCAGAAAGCTTGGGGCGGCTGTGGAATAACAGGCCAGTTTAACCAACCCGGTTGCGGCGCCACCCACTGACAGTAAATCAGCTTCGAAATGCAATGTTTGGTCAAGATAGCTGCGGATCAATTTGAGTGTCTCAAGCCCTGCAGAAGTTGGGTGAATACCCTTCGCTGGGGTGCGCAGAAATAAATCAAAACCAAGCTCGGCCTCAAGGACATCAATGGCCGCGGTTATGGAAGATTGTGAGGTATTTAGCTTGGTTGCAGCACTGGCGATTGATCCCAGTCTTCCTGCGGCTTCAACATAACGCAGCTGCTTGAGGGTGAAATTCAGCATTGGGCCTTCCATTATAAAAAGAACTTTATTGAAACGGTAAAAGTATTTTTTGAATAATTGACTGTACCATATGATAGGTTAATGGCAGTATTAATTTTAAGGTCGCATTATGACCACGACAATTTTTCAGCAAAAAATAATCACCATGGATCCCTCTCGACCCGAGGCGACCCATGTGGCGGTAAAAGAGGGCCGCATTCTTGGTGTGGGGGGGCTGGCAGAGCTTAAGGCTTGGGGAGCCTACAGTCTCGACGAGCGGTTTGCAGATAAAGTTCTGATGCCGGGATTTGTCGAGGGTCATGCTCATGCGATGGAGGGCAGTTTCTGGCGTAAAACCTACTGTGGTTATTTTGGCCGGATGGACCCAGAGGAAAAAATCTGCTCAGGATTGACAACAATTGACGCCGTTTTAGCGCGTTTGTCTGAGGCCGAGCAGCAGCTTGATGATGCTGAAGCGCCGCTGTCAGGTTGGCAACTCGATCCAATCTATATGGGCAATCAGCGCCTGTCGCGGGGCGATCTTGACCGTGTGTCCACCACACGTCCCATCGAAGTGCTGCATGCTTCTGGACATATACTGAATGTGAATACCAAAGCACTTTCACTGTCGGGGTTGCTTAAGTCTGGTATCAATCACCCGGGTATTGCGCTGGATCATGAGGGCCTGCCAACAGGTGAGTTGAAGGGACCAGAAGTGATGATGTCGGTCGCGGGCTATGTAGGGTTTGACAGGTCGTTGACCGATGCCGATGCGCAGGGTCTGCAGGATTTCGCAAAAATTTGCGTACGTGCAGGTGTGACAACAGTGACAGATCTGGCATCGCGTCTGAGCGATGAGACCGTTGAGATGATGCAAATCGTTACGAGTGCAGAAGATTTTTCAGCACGCTTGGTCCCGCTGAAGCTTTTTATTGGCCTGTCTCCTAAAGACTTGATTGCGCGGGTTGGCGAGTTGGCAAAACTATCCACTGACCGGTTGCGGTTGGGGAAAATAAAAATTGTTGCTGATGGGTCTATTCAGGGATTTCCGGCTCGGATGCGTTGGTCTGGATATTACAACGGCGCGCCGAACGGGCTTTGGTATATTACGCCTGAGCAACTGTCGGAAATCTATCATCTCGCGCTGGAAGCGGGGGTTCAGGTGCACACCCATATCAATGGTGATCAGGCCATATAATTGGCGCTGGATATGCTGGGCCCAGCCCTCAAGGCGCATCCTCATCGCGATCACCGCTTTACCTTGCAGCATTGCCAATTAGCCGATCGCGCCCAATTTCGCCGGATGCGGACCTTGGGTGTTTGTGTCAATCTGTTTGCCAATCACCATCTTTATTGGGGGGATGCGCATTACGCTTTGACCGTGGGCCCCGACCGTGCCCTGCGGATGAACGCCTGTCGCACCGCTTTGGATCAGCGCGTTCCGATGGCAATCCACTGCGGTGCGCCGGTGACCCCGCTTGGGCCGCTGTTCACGGCTTGGTGTGCGGTCAACCGCCGCACCGCTTCGGGGCGGGTGCAGGGGGCGGCCGAGAAGATCACTGTCGCTGAGGCTCTTTATGCGATCACCCTAGGGGCAGCCTATACGTTGCAACTGGATCACGAGGTTGGTTCTATCGAGGTTGGAAACCACGCTGATTTCGCTGTGCTTGACGCCGACCCCACTGGGGTGGAGGACGCAGATTTGAGAGATATCAACGTTTGGGGGACTGTGCAGGGGGGCGGATTTTTCCAGTCAGTGCGCTGTGACAAAAGCTGTAATCCGTGTCCCTGCTAAGGTGCCCGCCGCCGTACCCGTCACTGTGATTGGCGGTTATTTGGGGGCTGGCAAAACCACGCTGATCAATCACCTGCTGCGCACTGCAAATGGCGTGCGTCTGGCAGTCTTGGTCAATGAATTTGGGGCTCTTTCGATTGATGAAGATCTCATCGAGGCCGAAGATGGCAATATTATCTCGATCGCGGGCGGTTGTATTTGTTGTTCGTTCGGCGATGACCTTTCAGCGGCTTTGATGGATATATGTGCGTTCAAGCCGCCTCCGGATCATATTTTAATCGAGGCCTCAGGCGTGGCGATACCCGCAGTGATCGACAACAGCTTAACTGTGCTGGCGGGGGGGCAGTCAAACGGTATCGTGGTGCTGGTCGATGCAGAGACTGTGGAGGCGGCTTTTGAAGACATCTATATTGGTGACGCTGTGCAGCGCCAACTGGCCGAGGCAGATCTTTTGATCGTCAACAAACTTGATTTGATCGAATGCGCTGAGCAGATCTTCTTAGAGGATTGGTTGACACAGAAGGCGCCGCTGGCCCGTCAGGTGCCAGCCAAACACGCTAAGGTGCCGCTTGATGCCGTGTTGGGGGGGGCTGCGCAAACGGTACGCAGATGTGACGGATCACGTGGGAACTGTGTTCGACAATCTCGTGCTTAGACCGAAAGCAAACACCAACGCCACCCTACTGGCAAAGGCTTTGGCCAGTCAGCAGTATGGGGTAATTCGGGCGAAAGGATTTATCCACAATCAAGATGGTCTGCATTTGCTGTTGCAAGTGGTCGAGCCGCGCTGGCAGCTTGCGGTGGTGCCGGATGGAAGTGTCTGCCAGAGTAACTGCGCGATCATCTGTATCGGCCTGCGAGGTCGGTTGAACAAAACTGGACTTTCGCGTTTTTGCAGGGGATGCCATGGCAATTGAGGTACATCTCTGCCGGCGGACTTGCGGGTTCAGCTTGTCCCATCGGATACGGCTTGGGTTAGAGATCGCCGCGCTTCGTCAAGATGGCGTTTCATGGCGTCGGCAGCTTGTTCCGGTTGCCGTGTGGCGATGGCATTGAAAATTTCGCGATGTTGGCGATTATAGCTCGCCACCATAGGTGGGGTGAGCGTTAGATTGCGCATTCTTTCCCATTGCTTGTGGGCGCGAACTTTATTGATTTGCTGAACCACCCATATCAAAATCGAATTTTCGGTCGTTTCAGCCAGCAGAACGTGAAAGGCTGCGTCCGCAGTGGCAAATTTCATCATGTCATCGCTACAGCTTTCCATTTCGAGCAAAAGTGATTCGGCTTGTTCGAGGTCACGTCCGGTCGCTTGGAGCACCGCCAACCGGCAAATATGGGGCTCAAGAGCGAATCTGGCGTCGATTAATTCAAGCGGGCGGGCTTGATCAATTCCTGTTATGTTATGAGGCTTCTGTTGATGTATAACATAGCTGCCACTGCCGGGTTTGGTTTCTAACAACCCCCTCTGTTCAAGCAGAAAAAGAGCCTGTCTGATCGTACCCCTTGCGCAGCCAAAGCGTTCTAAAAGCTTGCGTTCGGAAGGCAATCTTTCTCTGTGTAGATAAATGTCCGCAAGAATTTCACGAGTGATTTCTCCAGCAATTTCAACGGCGCCATATTTCATTTTGTTATTTCCCAAAGATACAATTTTGTATACCAATAATATACCAAATTAGAAAATTAAGTACAGAGGAAAATAAAAGTATAGAAATATATCCAAAATAAGTTGTAATAATGCTTAAATGCGATACAAATGTTAATTGTACAGTAATATTGGTTTATTTTTGGTATATTGTGAGCTTATAGACTTGTGAATAGGAGAATGGGCATGGCCTTTCCCAAACATGCAGATTTTATAGTTATAGGTGCGGGTATTCATGGATTGTCATGTGCTTGGCGCCTCGCCGAAAAATTGATTGAATCTGGCGAAGACGTAGGGGGCCGCATTGTTGTTTTAGACAAAAGTGGGATCGCAGCGGGTGCTACGGGGATTGCCTGTGGTGTGGTGCGTAATAATTATTTTCAACCGGCGATGCGCGAATTGATGGCGCACTCGGTCGGGGTCTGGGAAAGTGACCCGGAAGCGTTTAGTTACCACCCGGTCGGTTATATGCAAATTTCATGCGAATCGATGCATGAGGATGTGGCACAAATACACGCCGAGCAGCAGGCCATCGGATATGACAGCGCCTTTATAGAGGGCGCGTCTGCTTGTACGGCCTACATGAACGATATCTTCAGCGATTGGCAGGCGCAGGGCATCACATCTGTGCTGCATGAAAAGCGTGGTGGCTATGCCAACAACACGCCGGCAATGTACGGGTTGGCGAAAAAGGTTGAAGCCCTTGGGGTGCGGATCATCACTGGTGTCGAGGTTTTGGGCTTTACCTACGAGCACGGATCTTCTGCGGTGCGCGCAGTTGAGACCGACAAGGGGACGGTTACCTGCGAGCAGGTAGTAGTTGCCACAGGTCCTTGGGTGCGCGATTTCTGGTCTATGCTGGATTTACCAAGCCAGATCACGGTCAAAGATTTGACGGGCCAGACCCGTCAGAACGTGGATATGTGGCGCTATTGGCAACTGGAGGAGGGCGTGCTGACAGTGCCGCCTGAAACATTAATGGGCAATGATGGAAATATGCCTCCGGTTATTCATGTGGATACTGACGCGCCGCTTTATTCCGACGTCGATGGCGCGCTGATAACCGATGAATTGTGGGGAATTTATTACAAGCCTGATTGGCATTTTAACGGCATTCAGGGTGGTGCCGCCCCCTATAAAGTGAATACCCCCGTCAACGAAGTGGCGATCGATCCTTACGGACCCTCGAGCCCAGAGTTTATTTCATCGCAGGATTTTGCGCATATGTGGGTCTCGGCGCTGGCGCATTGCCATAAACGGTTCGAGGGTATGATGCCGAAATATCACCGCGAGGAATCCGGCGGTATTGGATGTTTCACCGCTGACAGTTTCCCCGTTTTTGACTGTTTTAGACAGAATGTTTCGATCATAGCCGACAGCAACCATGGGTATAAAATGCTGGGTGTAGGGCGGTTGGTGGCTGACGAGGTAATGGGCAGCGAACAAGAGCTTTTGAAACCGTTCCGTTTCGAACGGTTTGCCAAGGGTGAGCTGCACCCGACCTCAAGCAGTCCCTTTCCTTGGAGCTAATTTATTTTACCTGAGGGTTATTTTACCCTTTCTCATCAAGCCATACAGCAAGACAGGAAAACAGATGG
>DDEJ01000090.1:3319-13932 GCA_002336405.1 Rhodobacteraceae bacterium UBA1957 | reverse complement strand
TAGTTAAATATTTAAGTTGCATACTTTTAACAATGCTTCGATTAAAAAGATCTCCCCAACCCCCTTGCCGAGGCCATCCACGCCGCTTAAGTAAAGGTTAAGCACACAGCGGGAGACGCAGATGTTCAAAGGAATGGGCCAAATGGGCGACATGGCCAAAATGATGCAGGCCGCGCAGGATATGCAGGGCAAAATGGCCAAGCTGCAAGAAGATATGCACAATCAGATCGTCACCGGCGAATCCGGTGCGGGTCTTGTCAAGGCCACTTGCACCGCCAAGGGCGAACTGAAATCGCTCGATATTGATCCGTCGATCTTTTCCAGCGACGATAAAGAAGTTGTCGAAGATCTCATTCTGGCCGCGATCAAGGACGCCCAAGTCAAAGCCGCCAACAAAGCCCAAAGCGAGATGGGCAAAATCACCGAAGCGATGGGCCTGCCAAAAGATATGAAGCTGCCGTTCTAATCCGCCGCGTCTACGCCAGATATTCCAAGATAGGACACTCCGGCCGTTGATCGCCCCTCCACGCGTGTATGAGGTGTGATAGATCGTCCAGTAAGCTTTGCAAATCGTGCTGCTTTTGGTCTATATTGGTCAATCGCCCCTCGGCGAGGCGTTTAACGTCAAAACCACTGCGACCGCTGTCGTGATATAGATCAAGCAAGTCGCGACACGCCTCGATCGAAAACCCGAAACTGCGGGTGCGGCGCACAAAGATCAGCTTGCGCAGGCTGCGGTCGTCATAAAGCCGGTATCCGCTGGCTGACCGCTGTTGCGCAGCCACCAGATCGATATTGCCAATATAGCGTACGGTCTTGACCGGCAGGCCTGCTGCCTTGGCCGCTTTTGAGATATTTATCATCCGTTCTTGACATTCCAGTTACTGGAACCCCTATGTGGTAGACAGTTCGCAATTAAGGCAACATTTATGACCACAACCACAGAACATTTATCGATTAACTGGCGCTGCCGCCACACATGGCCGATCGCGGCGAAAAATACACTGTGGTGCTTGCTGGGCTGTTCCATCGGCGATTTCGGCACCATCGCGTTTTTCCAATTCACGGGCATTGCCTGGCCGACACTTGCCATAATGATGCTGGCGATCGTCAACGGGTTGTTGACCTCAATCGCACTTGAGACAGTGATTTTGTCACGACAAATGGCACTGGTTGCCGCGTTCAAAACCGCAATTGGCATGTCATTAATTTCGATGATCTCTATGGAAGCGGCGATGAATATTGTCGATGTCTGGCTGACCGGTGGGGCGAAACTGACCTGGTGGGTGATGCCTATTATGCTATTTGCAGGATTTATCACACCTCTGCCCTATAACTATTGGCGGCTGAAAGCTTTGGGCAAGGCCTGCCACTAGAGTTTTCCATAGAAGATCGCTGTTACTGGCCATATGCAGGCATTGGCACGCAAACCACGCTGGTTTTTCTTGCAAAAACCGGCTCGGGTCGGCATTGCAAGACGAAAGCAACCGCGTGCAAGCGGACGACACCGGGAAGGCCTGTGCAAATGAGCAGCACTGAAGACATCGATGCCCTGATTGAGATGATGGCGAAATTACCCGGTCTGGGTCCGCGTTCGGCGCGGCGCGCCGTTCTGCATCTCATACGCAAACGCGCGTTACTGTTCACCCCGCTGGCAGATATGATGCAGACGGTTGCCGAAACAGCGCAGGAATGTCTTAATTGCGGCAACATCGGTACCACCGATATTTGTGACATTTGCACCTCGAATGAGCGCGCCAATGGTGAGATTTGCGTGGTCGAAGACGTTGCAGATCTCTGGGCAATGGAACGCGCAAACGTCTTTAAGGGCCGATACCATGTTCTGGGCGGCACGCTGTCTGCACTCGACGCAATTGGGCCAGATGAATTGAGCATTCCGCGGTTGATCCACCGCGTCAAAAGTGAGGGCATCACCGAGATCATCCTCGCTCTAAATGCCACAATAGAAGGTCAGACCACCGCCCATTACATTGCGGACCAACTTGAGGGTCAACTGCGTCTCACCACGCTGGCTCAGGGCGTGCCCATCGGAGGTGAGTTGGATTATCTTGACGATGGGACAATCACCACTGCGCTGAATGCCCGCAAGGAAATCTAAGCCGGTGGCAAGACCAAATTCAGGGTAATGACAAGCGCCAGCCCGCGTTCTATAAGGCGGCGAAATCACAGCTTTAACCGCAAGGACTTATTGATGACGGTACAAATATTTGGCCATAAATCCCCTGACACCGATTCGACAGGTGCACCGATCCTATGGTCTTGGTACCTGAATAACGTCAAAAATATTGATGCCACCCCACGCCTTTTGGGCACACCCAACACCGAGGCGGCCTTTGTGTTGCAGCACTGGAACCTTGAGCAACCCGAAATGCTGGGCCCACTAGCTGAAAACGATCCGGTAATAATCGTAGATACCAACAATCCCAACGAGCTGCCCGAGAATATCAATGCGGCCGATATCCAAGCAATCATCGACCATCACAAACTGGTCGGCGGGCTGGAAACCAAAGCACCAATTGATATCACCATCAGGCCGCTCGCCTGCACCGCAACGATCATGCTTGATCTGATAGGCGCGGACGCCGCAGCCCGGATGCCGCGTGACATCAAGGGTGTCGCACTTTCATGCATTCTGTCTGATACTTTGGAATTTCGCAGCCCAACCACCACCGACCATGACCGTACGGTGGCCGAAAAACTAGCCGCCGATCTGGGTGTTTCGATCCCAACGTATGCCGCCAAGATGTTTGCAGCCAAATCTGACGTATCGGCCTTTTCTGATGCCGCGCTGTTGCGGATGGATTCGAAGGAATTCACCGTGGGCGCGGTAAAACTGCGCGTGTCAGTCTTAGAAACCACCGCGCCGGACACAGTTTTGGCGCGCAAGGACAGCCTGATGCAGACAATGCCGATCGTCGCCACAGAAGACGGTGCCGCGCATGTATTGTTGTTCGTGGTTGATATCCTGAACACGCAGGCAACGCTGTTAGTGCAAAACCCGGCAGTTAAATCCATCGCCGAGGCCTCGTTCGGGGTCACGGTTGACGGTGACACAGTCGTTTTACCCGGTGTTGTCAGTCGCAAAAAACAGATAATCCCGCAACTTAAAACCTGACGCAGCAATCGCAGCATCAGAGATTCTTGCAAACGCTGGCGCTGTGCGCCCACCCTGAAAGGCCGTAACATGACCCAGATTATCCCCTCTCTTGCGGCAATTTCAGAGCAATATGAGGCGTTGTTTGTCGATCTGTGGGGGTGTGTGCACAATGGCATTACAGCCCTGCCCGAGGCGGTTGCAGCGCTCCAATCGTATCGCGCGCACGGGGGCACGGTTGTACTGGTGACCAATTCGCCCAGACCACAGGTCGGCGTTGAGGCTCAGCTTAAACATTTTGGCGTGCCCGACGACGCTTGGGACAGCATCGCAACCTCGGGCGATTCGGCGCGCGCGGCCATGTTTCAAAGCGTTGTTGGCAAGCGGGTTTACTTTATCGGTCTGCCACATGATCTGCCGTTTTTTGATCCCATCCATGTGGTGAGCAATCCGGTTGAGATCACCCGCGTTGCGCTTGATGAGGCGGAGGGCATTGTCTGTACTGGACCATTTGATGGAACCGTTGATCCCACGGTCCTGTTACCAGACCTTCGCCTTGCCCAGCGAAACGGGCTCAAGCTGCTCTGCGCCAACCCAGATCTTGTTGTCGACCGAGGCACGCGCCGCGAATGGTGCGCCGGGGCGGTGGCGCAGCTTTATCAAGAAATTGGCGGGCAAAGCCTGTATTTCGGCAAACCACATGCGCCGATCTATGATCTGGCGCGCAAACGGCTAGAGGCTCTGGGTAAATCTCTGCCCAATGCTGCAATACTGGCAATCGGTGATGGCGCGCAGACAGACATCAGCGGCGCGCGCGATGCGGGCATTGATGCGTTGTTTATCACCGGCGGACTTGCCGCACAGGAAACCCTAACCCGCCAGCAACCAGACCCCATTGCATTGGCAGATTATTTAGACAACCAAAGCGTGGCGCCTGCCTTTAGCATCGGATTCTTACGCTAACCCATCGCAGAAGCCATTTTTTCCTTGATTTCCGCAGCTGCAAAGTAATATTGTTTCATAGAGGCCGCAATATTGGTCTTTTTATTTCACAATAACTGTATTGAGGACCTGAATTGTTGGACAATATGCCCAGAGGTACGATCTGTATCGAAGATATTGAAATGGGCATGACCCGCGATCTTAAAAAAATTGTGACACACGAAGATATTGAATTGTTCGCCCGGGTCACCACTGATCACAATCCGGTCCATTTGGATGATGCCTATGCGCAAGATACTATTTTTGAAGGTCGGATCGCTCATGGCATGCTGACCGCTGGCCTGATTTCGGCTGTTATCGGTGAACAACTGCCCGGCCACGGATCGGTTTATCTGGGTCAAAGTTTGAAATTTATCGCTCCGGTGCGGCCCGGAGATATGGTTCACGCAAAAGTGACTGTTATCGACATGAATATCGCGAAGCGGCGGGTCAAACTTGATTGTCTTTGCAGTGTGGATGGAAAACGAGTGCTGGTAGGCGAGGCGAATGTGCTCGCACCTTCCCGAAAGTTCGACTGAACAATCGCAGACTTGCACCCAGCCTTTAGGAAGGCTAATGCCAGCATATGCGGATAATAAGAGATTACATTTATGTCGAGCCACAAGACCGCGGTGCCAGTGCCGCGATCGGGAATTTTGACGGCGTACATATCGGCCACCAATCAGTGATAGAACTGGCACGAAGTGCCGGTGCCAAAATTGGGGCACCGCTGGGCGTGATGAGTTTTGAACCCCATCCCAGAGAGTATTTCGCCCCTCAAAGCCCAGCGTTTCGCTTGATGAGCCGCGAGGCGCGCGCCACCCGTTTGACCAAACTCGGGGTCGCGCATTTATATGAACTGAATTTCAATGCAGCGCTGTCGGCGCTTAGCCCGCAAGACTTTGCCCAGCAGGTGATTGCCGACGGTCTGGGTCTCAAGCATATTGTTGTGGGGGCCGATTTTTGTTTTGGCAAAGGCCGAGCTGGAAACGTCCAAATGTTACAAGAGTTTGGCGCACAGATGGGATTTGGCGTTACAATTGCCCCCCTGTTAGAAAATACTGGCGGGCAGGTCTCATCCACCTCGATCCGCCAAGCACTTGGCGATGGGCGGCCTCAGGATGCGGCGGCACAATTGGGCCATTGGCACCGCATCGAAGGACCGGTGATCGGCGGCGAACAGCGTGGCCGCGACTTGGGATATCCAACTGCAAACATGTCGATGGACGGTCTGCATCTGCCAAAATTTGGCGTCTATGCGGTATTGGTAGATGTGCAGGATGGCCCGCATGCCGGCAGTTACCACGGCGCGGCCTCATTGGGGGTACGTCCGATGTTCGGGATCAATACCGCCAATTTGGAAACCTTTATTTTTGATTTCTCAGGTGATCTATACGGTGCCACACTGTCGGTTGGCTTGGTCGATTTCCTGCGCCCGGAATTGAAATTTGACACGTTAGAGGAGCTGATCGCGCAGATGGAGGCCGATTGCCTGCAAGCGCGATCGCTGTTAAGCGCAACATGAATGAGGACCCAATCAAACGCGATGGGCTGAAGCCCGAATTTTGGAAACATAAACCATTAAAATCGCTTTCTCCCAAAGAATGGGAAGCACTTTGCGATGGTTGTGGAAAATGCTGCCTCAACAAACTTGAGGACGAAGACACCGGCGAGGTTGCACTGACCCGCATCGCGTGCCGTTTGCTGGATGATCAAAGCTGTAAATGCGGTCAATACCCGATACGTCATCAGTTCATTCCCGACTGTATTGTGCTCAAGCCGAGCAATATTGACAAAAACGCCTATTGGATGCCCAAGACCTGTGCCTACCGGTTGTTGTGGTCGGGCCAGCCACTGTTTGACTGGCACCCACTTATTTCTGGGGACCCCGAAACAGTGCACACTGCAAATATCTCGGTACGTGGCATTACCTTGTCTGAATTCGACATCAATGAAGAAGACTGGGAAGATCACATCATTGAGGAGCCGTTGTAATGTTTTTTGCCTCTGACAATTCCGGACCTGTGCCACCGCAAATCCTCACCGCCTTGGGTTCGGCCAACGAAGGCTATGCCATGGGGTATGGCGCCGATGGGTTGATGGACACGGTCCGCGACCGGGTACGCGACATATTCGAAGCCCCTGAAGCGGCTGTCTATCTGGTTGCCACCGGCACCGCTGCCAATGCTTTGGCGCTGGCCTGCCTGTGTGAGCCTTGGCACACTGTGTTTTGCACGCGGCTGTCGCATATCCACGAAGACGAATGCAATGCACCCGAATTCTATACCGGCGGGGCCAAGCTGACCCTTACCGGACCCGGGGATAAAATGCAGCCTTCAGAATTGCGCACCGCAATCGAATCCGAAGGCAAACGCGGCGTACATGGCCCCCAGCGCGGGCCTGTTTCACTGACCCAAGTCACCGAACGCGGCAGGGTTTATGATCTCGACGAATTGCAAGCGCTGTGTGACATCGCTAAATCCTTTGAACTGCCTGTGTATATGGATGGTGCGCGCTTCAGCAATGCCATAGCTTCACTGGGGTGCACGACCGCCGAAATGACATGGAAACTTGGCATCGATGCCGTCAGTTTCGGCGGTACGAAAAACGGCCTTATGGGGGTTGAGGCGGTGATTTTCTTTGACCCTAAATACGCTTGGGAATTCGAACTGCGCCGCAAACGCGGGGCACAGTTGTTTTCAAAACACCGCTATCTGTCGGCCCAGATGCACGCCTATTTGCAAGACAACCTCTGGCTTGATCTGGCGAGGCAGGCGAATACCGCAGCCGCACGGCTTGTTGCGGGATTGCGGCAAAACCCCAAAGTCACCCTGACCCATTCGCCCGAAGCCAATATGATTTTCTTTCAGATGCCCCGTTACCTGCATCAAAAACTCAAGCGCGCCGGCGCGGTCTATAATATCTACGAGGGGGTGCTTGAAGGTCCGTCTCCGGACACATTGCTAACCGCACGGCTGGTGTGTGACTGGTCTGTCAGTCACGAAGTCATCGATCAATTTGTCGCTCTGGCAGCATCTGGCGACCCGTAATCAGGCACCTGAATGCGACGGATTAAAGCGGAAATAAAGATCAGCCAACTTAGATTTAATGTTATAGAAATTTGTTTTTAATAACTAAAATCCTGATAAATCCGGCTCAGATCACCACCCCAGACACCGTGATAGCGCTCGAGCAATTCATCTGCGGGAACTTTGCCGCTTTCGACGCTTTCCTTCAGTGCGTTGAGAAAATGCGTCTCATCCGGCACCAGTCCACCGACGCCGGCCCGCGCACGGGCATTAAGTCCCTGTTCGGAAACCGCCAATGTCTGGCGTGCGAGTTCATGCATGTCGATGCCGTGTGTTTTGGCTTGCAGGCCATCCTCTGAAGCTGCGATCCGTAGGGCCTCGCGGGTCTCATCGTCCCAATGCTTGACCAGATCCCACGCCGCATCCAGGGCGCTTTGATCATACATCAACCCGACCCAAAACGCCGGTAACGCACAAAGCCGCCGCCACGGGCCACCGTCAGCCCCGCGCATTTCGATAAACTGCTTCACTCTGGCTTCGGGAAAAATTGTCGTTAGATGGTCAGCCCAATCGCTCAACGTGGGCACTTCACCAGGCAAAGCCGGTAGGTTGCCAGTTAAAAAATCTCGGAACGATTGTCCCAATGCGTCGATATAAGTGCCGTCGCGATACACAAAATACATGGGCACATCGAGCGCATAGTCCACCCAGCGCTGAAACCCGAACCCATCTTCGAACACGAACGGCAAAGTGCCGGTTCGGTCCGGGTCAAGATCACGCCACACCCGTGACCGCCAGCTTTTATGGCCGTTCACATCACCATCAAAAAACGGCGAGTTGGCAAACAGCGCCGTTGCCACCGGCTGCAACGCAATCGCAACCCGCATCTTTTTGACCATGTCGGCTTCGCTCTCAAAATCGAGGTTAACCTGTACCGTGCAGGTTCGGAACATCATTGATTTGCCCATAGTGCCAACGCGGTCCATATAGTCCCGCATCAACGTATAGCGCCCCTTTGGCATCATCGGCATATCTTCGTAAGACCAGTTTGGTGCCGCTCCAAGCCCGATAAAACCGACATCTAAAGTATCGGCGATATCCTGCACGTCTTTGAGATGGGCGTTAACCTCGTCGCAGGTCTCGTGGATCGTCTCCAGCGGTGCACCGGACAGCTCAAGCTGTCCGCCCGGCTCAAGCGACACATTGGCCCCATCTTTGGTTAGACCGATCAATTTGCCCGCCTCTTCCACCGGTGCCCAGCCGTGGCGCTGGCGCAGCCCGTCCAACACCGCAAATATTGACGCCTTTCCATCATATGGAATCGGCTTAAGAGATTGCTTGCAATAACCAAATTTTTCATGCTCGGTGCCGATACGCCAAGCGGCGCGCGGTTTACACCCGGCCGCCAAATATTCAGCCAGTTGGTCACTATGCTCAATAGGACCGCCGCCGGTTTGTGGAATGGACATTTAGCGAAAGCTCCAGGTTAGGTCACAATACGTTTAATCAAGGTTCTTAGTGTTGCTCGCAAACTTTAATACTGTCAATCCTCAAGTCGAAACTGCGGTATTGACCCAGTGGAACGCCAGATCACAACTTTGTTATCTGACGGATGCCGCAGCTGTTGCAGCATCACATCAACCGGAAACTCTGGCAGGGCGGCAAACGCATCAAACAACGCCTCGGCCCCAATGGCGTTGACCGGAATTTCCAAATCATCGACACCAGGTTGGCACAGCACCCAGCGCGACGGACGGTGCCGGTTGTCCAGCGACACCACCGCTAGTTCAGACAGCGCCACCGCCCCGCCCGCGCTCGGGCCGAAATAGGCCAGTTGACCTTCTACCACCTGTACAACGCCAGCACCGTTGCTCCCAAGGCGAAACCGCCCACGTTGCAGACCAGCGACCGCCAGCAACCCACCGGCAACCATCAGTGCTGCCGCCACCCAGCGCAGCAGGCCAAACGCCGTCAGCCCCCACCACAGCGCTAAAAGTAAAACACAAAGTCCTAACAAAGCCTCGCGCCAACGCCAGATAACCGCCTGAGCTTCAGGCCGAATGAGGCTCATATCCAATCGCCCAACGCAGCCTGCCACATTGTAATAGCCGCCACCGCCGCAGTATCAGCGCGCAGGATACGTGGCCCAAGGCTCACCACATGCGCGCTGTCCATGGCGTTCAGGCGATTGCGCTCTAGCACTGAAAACCCACCCTCAGGACCAATCAAAATCGCCCATGGGCCCATCTGCGCCGCCGCCAATGATCGGCGTTCGCCTGCGGTGGCCTCATCACAGAACATCAACTTTCGCCCAGTCGGCCATAGCGCTAACAAGCTATCAAGTTTTTGCAAACCCTGCACCTTCGGTACAAATGTGCCACCACATTGTTCTGTCGCCTCGATCGCATGTGCCTGCAAGCGGTCCTGCCGAATCCGATCAGAATTAGTAAAAGCAGTTTGAACTGGCAAAATTTGTGCAACGCCCAACTCGGCGGCTTTTTCAACAATAAAATCAGTACGGGCTTTTTTAATCGGTGCAAATAAAAGCCACAAATCGGGTGGCATCTGCAGCGGACGGGTCTGTGCGAGACAACGCAGCGCGCCTGTCCGCTTACCAGCCTGGGACACCTCGGCGCTCCATTCTCCGTCACAGCTGTTAAAAAGCGCCACCTGCGCGCCCAGCCCCTGCCGCATCACCCCGAACAAATAATGAGCCTGATCGCGGTTCAGAAGAACCGTTTGCCCTGCCCCCAGTGGGTGGTCTACATAAAGTCTGATTTTTATTGTCATGGACACCTACATATGCCGCCACCCAGCGATAGACCAGAGCCAGAGGGAAAAGTTGCCGATGCTGTAAGCGGCAATTGGGTTGACAGCCTTGCACCCGAGGCAAGTCGGCCGTTTCTGCGCCTGTCCCGCGCCGACCGGCCGATTGGTACTTGGCTGTTGTTGCTGCCGTGTTGGTGGGGGCTGACGCTGGCGATGTTATCGGACGGAAACAGCAGTTGGCATGATCTGTGGATTTTCATTGGCTGTGGCTGTGGCGCGTGGTTGATGCGGGGCGCAGGATGCACCTGGAATGACATAACCGACCGTAATATCGACGCCGCCGTGGCACGCACCAGATCGCGGCCACTGCCGTCGGGACAAGTCACGGTTCGGGCCGCTTTGATCTGGATGGCTTTGCAGACAGCCATTGCTTTCGCAATTTTGTTGACGTTCAATCAGGCCGCTATCGGCCTTGGCGTGCTCGCGCTCTTGCCGGCGGCGATCTATCCCTTTGCCAAGCGATTTACCTGGTGGCCACAAGTTTTCCTCGGTTTGGCATTCAACTGGGGGGCACTGCTGGCGTGGACAGCCCATAGCGGCAGTTTGGCCATCCCCGCGTTTTTTCTGTATGGGGCCGGGATCGCATGGACCCTGTTCTATGACACCGTCTATGCGCATCAAGACGTAGAAGACGACGCGTTGATTGGCGTAAAGTCTAC
>DDEJ01000090.1:0-2917 GCA_002336405.1 Rhodobacteraceae bacterium UBA1957 | reverse complement strand
TGGCCTGCCTTTCAACCATAGCCAGAAATCAACCTTTTGTATTGGCGACAACCCTGCTGGGTGTGATGGGAATGGGCCTGCATATGCTGTGGCAACTGCGCCAATTGCAACTAACTAACCCTATAATTTTACTCAAAGTTTTTCGATCAAACCGGACGGCGGGTTTCGTGCCTGTGATATTTTTCGCTTTGGCATTGCTGGTATGATTGAAACCCGCGCGCGCACAGCGTATCAAAAATAATCGTTCACATACCGAGGTGGAAATGCGCCTATCTGTAACTCTCGTCACTGGGGCGTTTTTCAGCGCTGCTTTCGTAATATGTATTGCGTTGGCCTATGTTGCCGTTGGTGTCATAGAGGGCTGGACAATAAAAACGATAGACGAGGCCCATGAGGCTGCAGGGTTGGATTGGGTGGCGCAAGAGGCCTCAGGTCTCAACATCACGTTAAGCGGAACCGCCCCGAGCGAGGCCGCGCGGTTTCAAGCCATGCAGTTGGCAACCACAATCATCAGTGGTGAAAGACTCCTCGACAATATGGCCCTTGCCGCAGCCCCCGAAATCATACCTGCAGTATTTTCGCTGGTACTGATGTCAAATGCTAATGGGATTTCACTTATCGGCTTACTTCCGGGGCAGGCCGAGCGCACCTTTTTGATTGACGCGCTGTCCAAGAATTTGGGGACAACGCCGGTCACAGATCTTTTAGACATTGCAAACCAACCGGCCCCAGAAGGCTGGCAGACTGCACAAGAATTTGCCGTGGCAGCCCTTGAAATCATACCTCAGGCTCTTATTTCGCTGACACCAGACATCCTGAAAATTCGCGCAATTACCGCGGATGAGGCAACAAGACGTACGTTGGAAATTCAACTTGTTAGCCTGCAACTCCAAAAGCGTGGATTGGGGCATGAAGTGGTGCTTGAGTTGACCACCCCGCGCCCGGTGATCAGGTCGTTTGGTCTGCGCATCACCCGAGACGCCAAAGGTGCACGCATGAGCATTTGTAGTGCTGAAACCGCTCAGGATGCCGAGATGATCCGCTCCGCCGTACAGGCGGCGGGTGTCAAATTAACAAATGCCTGTCAAATCGGCCTCGGATCACCCTCGCCCCTCTGGCCGCAAGCGGTGATTACTGCGATCAAAGCGGTTATGCAGCTCGAAGAAACGAGTTTAGAAATCACCGATCACAGCGTATCGCTTACTGGCAGCCTGCGCACGAACGCAGATCTTTTTGATCAGATAACAACTAAACTGGAGGCCGAATTACCCAGAGGGTTTTATGTTACAGCGCAACGTCCGGACCCCGTCACACCCCCGACAATTAAAAAACCGGCGCAATTTATCGCAACACGTAGCACCGAGGGTTTGGTCCAACTTCGCGGGCAGGTTGCCGGCGAACTGGCCTACCGAGCTGTGACCAGCTATGCGCAGGCTAAATTTGGCGCAGGCTCTGTCAATATGGCCGCCCAGAGCGCTGACTATCTGGGGGAACCTTGGTCTATTCGTGTGTTGACGGCGCTTGATACGCTGGCTTTGTTAGACAAGGGGATCGCACGCGTGACCGAAAATGGATTTACCTTATCGGGCACAACTGGACAAGCCGAGCGCAAGGAGCAGATTGAAACCCTGCTGCGCAGGTCTTTGGGGCCCGAGGCGACTTTTGCAATCGATGTTACCTATATCAAGCCCGCCGCGTTTGCGCCCACTGGCCCAACCCCGCAAACATGTATCGCATCAATTGCGGAGATTATTGAAAACCAAAAATTAAAGTTCCAACCCAGTTCTGCCAAACTTGAAATTGAGGGACGCAGCGTGATGGATAAAATTGCAGTCGTTTTGAAAGAATGTGGCCCCATCCCCCTTGAGATTGGCGGCCATACCGACAGCCAAGGTCGCGAAGAAATGAACCAAAAGTTAAGTGAAAGCCGCGCGCAGGCAGTGCTCACAGCGCTGATGACGCGACGGATTTCGGTTGCCTCGTTCCGTGCCCATGGCTATGGCGAGGCGAAACCGATTGCGGACAATGAAACAGCCGAAGGCCGCGAGGCAAACCGTCGAATCGAATTCACACTTATTGATCCAACGTTCGCCAATCCTGCCTCTGTCTCCGCCCCAAGCCCCTCCGTCGAGGCCACACAGGATACGATTGAAAATGAACAGAATTGAATTCATCACAACCATAGCCATTGTTCTGTTTATCGTTTTTGCACTCGGATGGTTCAGCAATTGGATGCTGGGCCGTCTTATAAGAGTGTCAGAAAAAGACGTTGCCGAATTAGACGCTATGGGACATGCCCTGCATCAAGCTGAAGAGACACGAGATCGGGCGTTACAGCACCTGCAACAGCGTGAGACCGAGTTAATGAACCAGTTGACCCAATCCGATGCCGAACGCAGCGCCGCCATGGAAGCTCTGCGGCATGCGCGCCTTGAGACCGAGGAGTTACGGGCCCATCTGGAGCAGTTAAAATCTGGCTGACAGCTTTTTCCAAAAGATACCCGATCTGAAATCCGTCGTGCACAAAGCACTTTTGACGTTTGATGAAAATGAAGCCCTGTTCACGCCGTGCCCAAGCCCGACGAAGAGAACATAAACTCATCCGCCACAAGACCGGGTCAAAGGGCAGCATAAACAGATATATTCAACGATTTTGACAGACTTAAATCCGTATAAAAAGCGGCCAAACCGCCCTATCGGAGATCGATAAAGCGTCTTAGTGTCTCGAATCCGCTTAAGGAAACACCATATCGCGGAGGAACACAAAAACTGCATGCAAGGGCAGTGTCGATTGCATGAGGCCCCTCTCCAGATTTCAGCACCTAAAAAGCCCGCCCCACTACAGGGACGGGCTATCACAATCAAAATAAGTACAGAGAAAATTTATTTTTTCCATGTAGCTAGAAGGATTAAATAG
>DDEJ01000065.1 GCA_002336405.1 Rhodobacteraceae bacterium UBA1957 | reverse complement strand
GCATCACTGAGCAAGATTTTGGACCCGCAACGAAAATTTTACCCGCTGCCAGAGAGTATGCAGAAAAGGATGTTGCAATTATATTTTGTGACGATGATAAAATTTATGATCCCAATTGGGCGGGCAGATTAATCAACGCCGCGCAAAAACAACTTGATTGTGCGATTGTGGAAGAGCGTTCAGATTTAAAACATATATCGATCTATGACTAGTCCGGGACAAGCCTGCCCCGTGCCGAACGGATTAAGAAAGATTTCAACTATCGCCTGCGCAGGGTAATGTCGCTGGGGAAATGGAAGCCGCGCAAAAACGTAACTTCGGGTTACGTCGATATTCTTGAAGGCTGGGGTGGGGTGCTGATCTATCCACGTTTCTTCACACAACAGGCATTTGATATCCCGAGTTGTGCTTGGATGGTCGACGATATTTGGCTGTCCGGACAACTCGAAGTCAACGGCATCAAAATCTGGCTCACCAAGGACGAAGACATTCGCACCAAGGGCGGACAGAATGAACTTGAAACGCCACTGCGTAAACAAAAAGTCGATGGGCACGGGCGTTTTGAGCTCAATCAGGGCGCCATTGAGTACTTTTTAGATAATTACAAAATTTGGCAGAGCTGATTGCTTGCACCAGCATCAGCTAAAAGCGCGTCTGGTTGCTAGCAATATACGTGCTTAAAAGGTCGCTTTTGAACGGAATTTCAGGCCTTGCCCGCTGTCGGGGTGATGCAAGCGCAGTTCTTCCGAATGCAGCATCAGGCGTGAATAATCGCGCGCAGCACCACTGGCATAAAGCGGATCGCCCAAGATTACATGCCCCAAAGCCAGCATATGCACCCGTAATTGATGACTGCGACCCGTCTTGGGGCTAAGCCGCACGCGCGTCTCGGCCTGACCGTTGCACTCTGCATATTTCAGGACCCGCCAATCAGTCACCGCCGGTTTGCCGGTCTCGTGACAAACCTTCTGAAGTGGCCGGTTCGGCCAATCGACGATCAAAGGCAACGCCACCGTGCCAAGTTTGGGTTCCAATCGGCCAGCAAGCCGGGCAACATAGGTCTTTTTGGTCTGACGTTTTTCAAACTGCATCGACAACACGCGCTGGGCATGCGGCGTCTGGGCAAACACCATTACTCCGGAGGTGTCTCGATCCAGACGGTGCACCAGCAACGCGGTCGCAAACACCGCTTGCACCCGGGTTAAAAGACAATCAGCCAGATCAGCGCCCCGACCGGGAACCGACAACAAGCCTGCAGGCTTGTCGACAACAATAATCTGGTGATCCTCATGCAGGATCTCAAGCGGATCCTGAGGAGGAGTATAATCACTGGAGACGGGCATCAATAGTCACCGCCATGCTGTATCTGTGTCAATCGCCCCAAGCCTCTGCAACTGCGCTGCTGCCTTGCCTATGCCTGATCAAAATGGAAAAGACACGTGGCTTTTCACCACCATCCGAGCATTAAAAAGTAAGCACATGTGGCACCGCGGGGTGCCTCAGACCAAAGGTTCGGACGTTGACTTCGTCCAGTCCGGCTCGAACCCCAGAACAATCGTGTCGGGATGAAGTCCGGGGTTGAACAAAAGATTGTGCCAGAATGTGGCCTGATACAGCGTATTTTTTTTGGTTAATGCCCAGATTTTACATTCAATCTGATAGGATTGCCCATAGCCTGAGAACAGCAAGCGGCAATGATCCGCCTTTCTGATCACCGCCGCGCGGGGCGATTGCGGCGGAAAGGTTGCGGTTAAAATGTCGGAAAATGAGGTAGGTTTTTGGTAATAGGTTTCAGACAATAATTCCAAGGCTTTCTGACGCCGTTGTGCCGGGTCAAGGGTGCGTCTGACCAGATGTTGTAATTCGGGCAACAAGCTTTGCTGCGGCGTCTTGGACAGCACCGTGATGATATGGTCGTAGGCCTCCGTCTTACCTTTGAGAAGCACCGCCGGTGTCACCGCTTCATCCGGGCGCCCTTGGTTTTGACGCACTGCAATCTGGCGGGTCAAACACTGCCATTTTAAAAAGGCATCGCGCAAAACCGTCGAATCCGCTTGTGGTTCAGATCTCTGAGCAGCACGGGTCATGTAGCATCCTCCGTAAGGGTTGGTGTTTTCTCATAAGGCCTGTCGTGTTGCAGACTGGGGATTTTGCCGCGCGCGACCGCCACATCATCAAGATCAATGGTTGCATGGACCACACCGCGCTGGGCGCCTGCATCAGCCACAACCTCGCCCCATGGGTTGATAATCAGCGAATGCCCATAAGCCTCACCACCCCCCTCAACAGTGCCAACCGCACAAGCCGAGACAACGAAGGCACCGTTCTCAATCGCCCTTGCACGGTTCAACACATGCCAATGCGCCTGCCCGGTTTTTTTGGTAAACGCGGAGGGAACAATCAAAACCTCGGCCCCGGCTTGCGCCATATCGCGGTACAAATTGGGAAAGCGCAGATCATAGCAAATCGAATGACCAATCACGGCCCAGTCGACGTTTGAAACTATGCAGTGTTGCCCTGGTGTGACGCGGGCACTCTCGCGGTACACCTCTTGGTCGGACAGCTGGATATCAAACAAATGCAACTTGTCATAGCGGCTTACCACCGCGCCCGTGCGATCCAACAGCAAGCTGCGATTGATGACTTTTCCAGCGCGGCCCGGCACCGCAAGAGATCCCACCGAAATCCAAACGTCATGCGCTTTGGCAAATCCGCGCAAACCCGTAAGAACAGGATGTGATGATTCTGGCAAAGCAGGCGGCGCGAACATACCACCCTTTGTTTTCAGACCGCCGCAATACTCCGGTAGGAATAGTGCCTGTGCCCCCTGCTCAACCGCAATTGCAGCCAAGTCCAGAGCCTCAGTCAGTGCGGCCTCAAAATCCGCCTTGGGCTGCGTTTGCAAGCAGGCGATATGTACAGGGGTGCGCATCAGAACTTCATATAAGCCTTGCGCAGGGTGGCCAGCGGATGCCGGTCTGACATCTGAAATTTCAACAGTAATTCACGCGCAATCATATCACGATCCTGTTGATTGTCCGGCAGCTCAACCGAGCTAGGGATACTGACCCATCCATTGTTGTTGCGGTCGAAAACAGCCGGATTGCCGTCTTCATATCCCATATGAACATCCTCAAGCCAGTTCAGGTCGTCCCAGCCCATCACCTCCATATATTTAGAAAGATACGGCGTGATCTTGGTGTAATCGGGCACCAAGTTCACATCATAGCGATAGCCGATATGCTGACCAATTTCTTTTTCACGCTCAGACGCCAACCCTGCCGCATCCGCGACAAACTGGTCAACATCCGTTATTGCCGAGCCTCTGTATTGCGTTCCAGCCATTGTGCTGTCTCCTTAAATGTTATGAAAGTCCTTAATGCCGACGGTGTGGTTGGTGCCAGCGAGCGGCACCCCTGCCATCGCCGAGGCTTCCAGCGTCAAAGCGCCCAAATCTTCGGGTTCAAGACTATGCAGATTGGTTTTGCCACAAGCCCGCGCAAACAGCTGGGCCTCGATGGTCAACGTATGCAGGAAATTATACACCCGCTCTGCGGCCGCATCCGGGTCAAGACGCTTGCGCAACTCCGGATCCTGTGTCGCAATTCCCACCGGACAGCGCCCCGTATGACAGTGATAACAGTACCCGGGTTCCGCCCCAATCTCTTCGGGGTAATTCGACTGCTCGATGTCCTTGTTACAGTTCATCGCAATCAGCGCCGAATGCCCAATAGCAATGGCATCTGCACCCAAAGCAATCGCTTTGGCCACATCGGCGCCATTTCGAATACCACCGGCATAGACCAACGTGATATCACCACGTTTGCCAAGATCATCAATCGCTTTGCGGGCCTGACGAATGGCGGCGATGCCAGGAACTCCGGTATCTTCGGTGGCCAGATGCGGCCCGGCGCCAGTGCCGCCTTCCATCCCGTCAATATAGATCGCATCCGGGTCACATTTGACCGCCATGCGTACATCATCATACACCCGTGCCGCACCCAATTTCAGCTGAATCGGTATCTGCCCGTTGGTGGCTTCACGGATTTCCTGAATTTTAAGCGCCAGATCATCTGGGCCCAGCCAATCAGGGTGACGCGCGGGAGAGCGCTGATCAATTCCCGCCGGCAGGGAGCGCATTTCGGCAACCTGATCGGTAACTTTTTGACCCATCAGATGCCCGCCAAGGCCCACTTTACACCCCTGACCGATAAAAAACTCGACCCCATCTGCCAAAACCAGATGGTTGGGGTTAAAGCCATAGCGCGACTGGATACACTGATAAAACCATTTCGAGCTATAGCGCCGCTCATCGGGGATCATCCCACCTTCGCCAGAACAGGTCGCTGTACCCGCCATGGTCGCGCCGCGCGCCAGTGCGGTTTTTGCCTCATAAGACAGCGCGCCAAAACTCATACCAGTGATATAGACCGGAATATCCAGCTCAAGCGGGTTCTTTGCCCGGGGCCCTATAATCGTCTTGGTTTCGCATTTCTCACGGTAGCCCTCGATCACAAAGCGCGTGAGCGTTCCAGGCAAAAAGGTCAGATCATCCCAATGCGGAATTTTCTTGAAAAGTGAGAACCCCCGCATCCGATACCGGCCCAGCTCTGCCTTAATGTGAATATCATCCATCACCCGCGGCGGGAAAACAAAACTGCTCCCGATCTGATTTACGTCGCGGCTCAGGGGCTTTTTAATACGGATATCACCGTCAGCCATTGGTCTTTCCTTTCGGTGCTTTAAAGAATGAGTTTCTTCTCAGAGGGTTCAAGGTTGTCGTAATTCCAGAGCATCCGTCCCGCGACGACCTTTTTGAAATGGTCGACCCCCTTATCAGGCAAAAGCCCATATTGGGTCAGTTTTCGCGTCAGCCAGGCCTTGTCCAAATCGGTCAATTCCCCCGGCACAGCATCCACACCGCATGACTTGATTTCGCCGCCAACATAGATCGTGCCATCATACATTGAATCGCCCAGATCCTTGCCAGCATTGCCACATACCACCATGCGACCCCGCTGCATCATAAAGCCTGACAAAGCGCCGGTATCGCCCCCCACAATAATGGTGCCACCCTTTTGGTCGATGCCGGTCCGCGCCCCAACCGAGCCGCGCGCCACCAGATCACCACCCCGCAATGCGGCTCCAAAGGTTGATCCAGCATTTTTCTTGACCACGATCGTTCCGGCCATCATGTTTTCACCACACGACCAGCCCACGCGGCCATTGATGGTTACGTTAGGACCATCCAGCAAACCAACGCCAAAATACCCAAGTGAGCCTTCAAAAATTAGCCGCAGGCGGCTTAGGATACCCACACCCAGCGAATGTTTGCCGCGAGGGTTCTTGATCACAATCGTGCCATAGCCCTCGGCCATCAAGGCGCGAATTTGGTTATTGGCCTCAGTCGAAGTCATCTCGTCGACGTCCAGTTCCGTCCGTTTGTTGAAATCGACCTCTGGCGCCCATGGATATTCAAACCGTTCCTTTTCGTCTGGATCAAATGAGATTGCCATCGCCCGACCGGTCAGTTGATCGGTGCGCATTCCAAGCGCTGTCACGCGCTCTTCCTGCGTCATTTCCTTAAGTGCCGCGTCACTTACGCCTGCCATACCCGGACCTCCTCGTCATAGGGATCAGTTGTGTCAATTTCCTGTGGAAGAATGGCTCTGATTGCCACTTCTTCGGATGCCATTGCGATAAGAGTATCACTTTCGTAAAGCACCAGCGGCTTTGCAGCCATCGTGTCCTTGGCCATGCCGAGCTGGTCTTTTGTGGCCACCAGATAGGTGAAAACACCATCGATATCGGTGATTGACGACCGCAGGCTTTCCTCAAGTGTCAGCCCGATCGACATGTTATGCGCCGTATAGACCGCCAATAATTCGCTGTCACAGCTCGACGTGAACCGGTGACCCTTGTGCTCCATTTCGCGGCGCATCAGCCAATAATTGGTGATCTGCCCGTTGTGTACGACGCTGACATCATTATAGGGAAACGCCCAATAGGGATGCGCCGAGCGAATATCCACGTCAGATTCTGTCGCCATCCTTGTGTGACCAATGCCATGGGTGCCGCTAAAGTCCAGCAACCCATATTGCTTGGAGACAACGCTGGCATCGCCGAGGTCCTTGATCAGTTCAAGCGAATTGCCCAAGCTCAGGATTTCAACACCTTCAACATCTTCGATATGCCGCGCCAGCGTCTCTGTATCGCCGTCGTGCTGGATGACATAGCGCAGGGCATAATCGGTGGAATGCTCACGCTGCTTAATCACCACCCCGTGCAAGGCAAGGCGTCTTTCAACCTCTTCGAGGCGCTCAGCCACTTTTTCCTTCATATCAAAGCTTTTTTTCATCGCATCCTGTTCGGCGAGAATAAAGCGCATGATATAGTCATCCTCATGCGCGGCACCATACACGGCATAGCCGGTCGAGTCGGGCCCCCGATGTTTCAAGGCCTGCAACATCGAGGTCATTTCAGCCCCAACATCTGATTTCTTGCCCCGATGAATGAGGCCGGCGATACCACACATGGCATATGCTCCTTTTGTATTTTAAAGAAAATTTTTTATGGGCGACCTACTAAGCCACCCATGAAAGTTGTGTCACTTTACGGCAGACATTCCATATAGGT